>DATDWI010000024.1:0-3605 GCA_036517415.1 Minisyncoccota bacterium | reverse complement strand
ATCGTTGCGCTTGGGGGAGGAATTTTCTATTTTTTACGAGAACGGAAAAATGAAAAGGGTGTTTATTTTGCACCGTTATCGCGCGAGAATATTGATCGCGCGATAGATCGCGGACTTTTTTTTATTGAAGAACAACAACGGCCCGATGGCAGTTTTTTGCTGTATGTGTGCGACGTAACGGAACCAGAGCGATGTGATCCTATACAATCGGCCGTGCATACGGCTGGCGTTATCGCACCCCTCTGGCTTTTGAGAGAAAATCCACGAGTCCATAAAATTGTTGAAAAAGCAACGCAGTTCATTCTTGAAAATATGGAAACGACGCCAGACGGAAAACATGCCGTATGGAATCTGTTTGGCAAAAAAGATAAGCGCCACGATAGAATACCGGCCGATATCGATAGTACATCTTTTGTTGCTATAACATTAAAAAAATATGGGGTCTCATTCCCTGACGACACATCTGCGCTTGAACGATATAAAAACGACGGGGGACTTTTCTATAACTGGATATCAGATACGTGGAATAAAGATGAGAAAAGCCGCCATAGTTTTGGCGGCGGTAGTGTTGGAGATTATCCAGATAAAAATTATTTTGGCGTTGATTGCGTTGTCAACGCGGATACATTGAGCTACCTTTCTTATGTTGGAAAGGAGTCGCCAGAGATCTGCCAATATATTAACAACGTTGTTGAAAATAAGCTTTATCCGCAATGTACGTTTTATTATCGTAATCCATATCTTTTTGCGCTTGCAGTGATCTCCGGGAACAAAGATTATCGTGTTTCTTGCACAACCTCATCGTTGCCAAAACTTCAAGATTTTCTTACAATCCAAGAGAAAGAAGACGGTACATGGTCGGCAAATATTTTTTCAAATATTATTGCGACAATCGCGTTGCTTGAGATTGGTACTCAAGGAGAGAAAGTAGACATAGCAGTTAAGCAAATCTTAGAAAAACAGTCTGAAGATGGTGAATGGCCAACGGCAAACGTCTTTCCTGATCTCTACAATCCCGTATTTTATGGGTCAGAAGCAATCACCACAGCAACTGCTCTTAGCGCGCTTTTTCTTTATAACAAATGAACAACAAAAAAATGAACTACGAAGAGTGGGTTGCGTATTATTACGATAAATGCGAGGGTGATTATAAAATTGTCTGGAGTTTAAACAAGACTCTCGCTCTGCACTACGGATATTGGGACGAGTCAACCCGCAATCATAAAGAAGCAGTTCGTAACATGAATCTTGTTTTAGCGCGGCGGGCAGGCGTGCGTAGCACTGATCGTGTTCTTGATGCGGGGTGCGGCGTTGGAGGTAGCTCCATATTTCTTGCACGCAACTATGGGTGTCAGATGGTTGGTGTAGCGCTAAGTGAAAAACAAGTACGAAGCGCAAAGAAGAACGCAACCAAACACAATGTGAGCCATCTCACACATTTCGTAAAAAAAAATTATCAAAATACTGGTTTCGAAGCGAATTCTTTTGATGTAGTGTGGGGGCTTGAGAGTATTGTTCAGTCTGATGATCGGGAAGGTTTCTTACGCGAAGCAAAAAGATTGCTCAAGCCTGGCGGGCGGCTTGTTATTGCCGAATATATGCAGGTTCGCAGTAAGCTTACGTCCGATGAACAATCTATTATGGAGCGTTGGGCTGATGGCTGGGCGTGTCGTGATTTTACCGTTTTGGATTCGCTTGTTGAAACTATGCGGCGATTAGGATTCGCGGATATACAGATAACTGATGAAACTGAACACATTAGAAGGTCGGCAGAAGACATGCATCGTGCCTATTGGTTTTGGTATATTCCGGCGAAACTTGCTGAATTTGTTGGCATTCGCCAGCGTGTGCATGCAGGAAATTTTCTAACAGCGCGCTTGCAGTATAAGGCGTTTCGAGATAATATCGTGCGTTATAGTATTGTATCCGCACGATTAAATAAAGATGTCTCGGCGCCCGGTAGATAAAAAAAATATTTTGTTGTGGTCACCATTTGAGGCTGAATGGTGGTTTCTTGCTCTTCGTATGGACATGGATGATGGCAATGCAATACATGCCATGCTTCTTATATTTAAACAATCAAAATATCGGCACGATGATAACGCGCAGCGCTTTTTCTCTCATCTCTTACGCAAACCGCTCGTTCACGGATTTCTTTCTTTGATTGATGAGGGGCGCAAAACTTATACGTGGCAAAAGATTACATCTCTTCAGACGGCTTTTCGTGGTGATTTGCAAAAGAAATGTGATGCCACTTTCCAATTTGATCGGTGGTCGTGCAATGCTCGCGCAGATGGGACGTTTGCTTTTGTGCTCAAAGAGCAGGATATGCACATCGAATTTGACGGTTCACCCGCTGGCAGTCAATATAAATTTCATGGGCCCCTCGATGGTTATTCTCACGATACGACTCTGGAGATAGTGAGTCCGTATCTTCGGGGCCAAGTGCGTTTCGTTGATACAAATGGTGCCGTATTGCGTTCTGGTATCGGGGGCGCCTTATATGAACAAGGCTGGTCTCTTCTTTCTCCTCGTAATTTTGCTATGCTCGATTTCTTTTGGGCGTATTTTTTATTGAGCGATGGGTCGCGCTTTCTTTTTGGTAATGCGCCATTTCGTTATCTTGCCGATGCGGATGGCGTATTCATTGATGCTCGAGGCGCCGTACATAATATTTCTTTCAATGATATGCGATGGGAGCCGAAAGCATTTTATACAAATAAAAAACTCAAATATACATACCCAACGAGCTGGGAGTGCGCGGTTGAAAAAATTGGACTTCATGCGACGATTACAGCTGTTTTTCCTCAGCAAGAAATTGATAGTAGCGGTGTTTTTTTTATACAACTCTTCTCTGGAGTCGCCGAGTTTCGAGGAACTATACACGGCGCGGAGATCACAGGAAATGCCTATATTTATATGATTATGCCGCAACGCTTTTCCACGAGGGTGCTTCTGCGGATTGGCGATATATTATTTACAGTTCGTGCTTTCTTAAAGCGCGTGTTTCAGTAATAGTATTTAGTGTTCGTATGAAAGATACTCTCACAATGTTCCATGATGCTATCGAAGCTCTTATCCATCCACTTAGTATATTTCGGAAATTATCGTCGGGTTCTGTGCCATATAAAACGATAGTACCTCTTACATTTCTTATTGGCGTTTGGTGGATTAATCTTCATGGTTTTTTACTTTTTACCGAGCCTCTATGGATAAATACTTATCGATTATTTTTCTATAGTATTTTATTTGGTTTTTTCCCGCTTTCTGCGTGGTTTATTACTGCGTTTATTTTGTGGGGCATCGCGCGATTTTTTAAAATTTCTGTCTCACTCGCGTATATTGAGCGAGGAGTGTTTTGTATTTTATTTATATGGATGTTAATGCCGATTTTTGATATTGTTCATCTTTGGTTTCCTGTGTGGTTGGTCGATGTTGGTATATTCGGGATACATCCGATTCATGCATCTCATATTTTTGCAGGAATTTTTATTCCGCTCGAGGTATTCGGTTTCTTATACGCCATACTGGGACGTAATCGCTTATTGCTTATTCTTCCTTTTGCTTTGATTGTGCTTCCGGTGGCTAAATTTGTTGACGAAGAC
>DATDWI010000023.1:0-3491 GCA_036517415.1 Minisyncoccota bacterium | reverse complement strand
TCCTGTCTTTGGTCTTTTTCGCTCTCATCTTGGCACCTCCAGTCTTGACGTTACACGACAAACACAAAAAGAACAAGACCCGCAACTACCCTTCAGTCTTGCGGAGTTATCTTGCGTTGGGTTCACCAACCCCAAATTATTTACTTCTTTTCGATTTGTTTCCAGAGCCAGATGCCCAAAAGCACGAGGTCGGCCAGTATCACGAGCCACGTGATAAGACCAATCGCCCCCGCGCCTCCCATCATGGATCCGTATCCATAACTCATCATAATAGTTCTATGATACCATATTATTGTATGCGTCGTTTTGTGATTGTTTTTATCGCGGTTGCTGCCGCAAGCGCAATAGGTCTTATCGCTACCGTGCCGCGCATCGCGCTATATTCCCCTGCGCTATTGCTCGCGGGCACACAAAGCAAATATACGCTCCCCTCCTTATATCAAGAACAAAAGCGCCCCATCCGAGTCCTTATTGTGCCAGGGCATGATGAAGAAAGCGTCGGTGCCGTGTACCGCGGGCTTCGGGAAACCGATCTTACCGTCACGCTTGGTGAAGAGCTTGTGGCTCTTTTTGCGCGCGACACGCATTTTGCTCCCATGATAACGCGCACCAACAATGGATATACCGATACCTTTGCCGCGCTTTTTGAAAATAATCGAGAAAGCGTCAAATCATTTCAGGACTATGTAAAATACTATGCGCAGCTTTTTTTGTGGCACAAAATGATCATCCCCAGAAAAACCGTAGATCACGCAACCGCACGGCCGGAGCAAGCGCTCAAACTCTACGGCATCAATTGGTGGGTGAATGGCAACAGTGTTGACTTGGCGCTGCATATTCACTTCAACGACTATCCGCGCAGAGATCGCAACAAACCCGGAGAATATTACGGATATGCGATTTATTATCCGGAGCGGCAGTTGCCAAATCACTATGCAAGCAAACCGATTGCCCAAGCGCTTCATCGGCGCCTCCGCAATATATTGATGCCAAGTACCTATCCGCAAGAATCGGGCGGGCTTGTTGAATCGCAAGAACTTATTGCGCTTGGCGCAAATGGATCGCTTGATTCCGCGGCGCTCCTTATCGAATACAGCTATATCTACGAACCGTGGTTGCAAGACGCCGAAACACGAGAGCGCATGATAAAAAAACTCGCTTTGGAAACCTATCAAGGAATTGTTGAATATCTCGCCACCGCCAACCAAAAAAATTGATTTTAAGCCGATGGTCGGACTTGAACCGACAACCTATCGCTTACGAAGCGATTGCTCTGCCGTTGAGCTACATCGGCACAACTCTCCCTTGTTTGTTGTACCATAAAAATACTAAATGAAAAAGCCGATGGGAAAACCATCTGGCTTCAAATTCAGTGCGAGTATTGTTTTCTACAACGAGAAGGTACGGGATTAATGGAATTAGTTTTTTCATACAACAAGTTGAGCGCGAGCGTTTCAAGCATGTCAACGATGGCCGTCCCGCCGCATGCTCGTTTTGTTTCTTTGCCATTCATAAAAAGAAGCGCTGCGGGAATCGATTCAATAATGTGCTCAAGCACAGCTTGGGATATTGATCTACGTCGAGAGAAAAAAATGCTGCGCAATTACCAAAGTGTTGGCGCAGATAGTGTGCGATTTCTTCCAAAACAGGAAGGAGTTCTTGATACGCCGAACAGCGCGGAACTCCGCATACAACAATAACCGGCACCGACACTGCGAGTACATGTTTATCAAAGTTTTGATATGAAAGCGGGAGCACCAAAGCCATGAGCATCTCTCCTTTTCCAATACCATCGTACCACGCCACTCTTTTTTATCAACGTTGGGATCAATGGTTATAGCAATGTTATATTCAAAAATCAAATCAATAAGCGGCGCAAGATTTTCTCCGGTTGACGACGTTAGAACCTGCTTTGCATTGCAAAAACGGTCAATACTGTTAGGGTGAGAATAGATACGTTGCTTAACAATACCAGGAGTTTTCCGAATGGAACAATATTGGATGCCGAAGAGACTGGATTTTAAAAATTTAAAATTGTGCCTCAATAATTATTCTGCAGATTTTCTTTATATTAGATTAGTTGGTTCGGCGGGCGGTACGGTAAAAGTCAATGAAAAATTAGAAGGCCGAACGCTTGATTTTAGAAAAGATAAATCGGGGCTATATATGCTCATTGATTCAAATGAAATATTTCGCTTTCCTTTGAAAGACTACCAGAAAGGTTTTTCTTTGGCATATGAGAGAATTGAGCCGACAGAAGGCGGCGTTGGAAGAAGGGTTATGCTTAGTCACGGGGTTGATCCCTATGATCCTGATCTCCCCGAACCGAGAAAATCGTTCTTAAGAACTGTATTAGATCGTCATCTGATGGAAATATTTTTTGAAGGTAGGGTTAATCTTAAATTTCATTCATGGTGGATTAAGCCGCATTGGAAATACTGGACAATTGACAAGCCGGGTAATATTCCGGAAATCATCTTAAAACAACAAATCGAGTACGACGAAGAAGACTCTTAAAAAAACCAAAGCGTTTTTCTTCCCAATCGCTCTTCCGAGAGCGATTTTTATTTATACTTTGGAATATGAAAAATTCTCTCTTTTTGTTCAATGTTCTATGGTTATAGCAATATTATGTTCACAAATCAAATTGAGATAGAATGCTTTTTGTATTGCACTTTTATAGACAACGTTAGAACCTCTCTTGAGGTGCTAACAAGCAGTTTTGCACCAAACAAAAGGGCGTCTCATTAAGCAGAGACGCCTCTGGTTTTTTGCCAAGTATAAAGATTGGCTATGATAAAGAAAATGTTAAGAAGGAAAAACACCCAAGCTCCTACACGAAAAGCGTAGATTATCAGCAGTACGCCGCCAGAAGCCATGAGGAGAAAGCCAAAGCGGTTAGGAAGAGTTACCAACCCAAAGGCGATACCAAGAAGACCGAAGGAACCAGCAAGCACCCACCCATCTGCTATTACACCACTTAAAAACAGGAATAGATACGCAACGATCGTAAGCGCCATCATTGCAATAACAACGAAATGGCGACGTAAGTTCGCTATTTGCAATAGCCCCGAAACAACTATGAGGGTCTGCAGTGTCGCAAAAAGTGGATTCTTAAGAAAAACCTCTGCGTATATTGCGAGAACAACGGCTCCAAGCGTTATCAGTATATTGCGGAATCGCTCTGAAAAGACTCCGATAATGATGGCAACAAAAGCACCATAAGAAATGGCATTCCAAATGCTATTTTCTACGGTCGTAAAACCTAACAAATCAAAAATTCCCATGTTTATGCTCCTTGCGATGAAAAGAACATTCAACTTTCTTCATCTTATCACGCCATTTAAAAAAGGTAATTAGTGTGTTTCGTAACCACGAGGAGCTAGAATATCCTTATGGTTACAACAAAAAAGAACGTTTTCGGGTGCGCGGCCAACTTTTTGAGGGGTAAAAAGTGCGTTTTCTGCGGTTCGTTCAAGGTCTCGAAGACG
>DATDWI010000022.1:0-4109 GCA_036517415.1 Minisyncoccota bacterium | reverse complement strand
GCGACGGGGTTGTTTCCTAAAGCGATACCTGATAAAAAGACAGTGTTCCGCTTGTTTCCAAATATGCGCCCTCAACGGCGCACCCACGGGCGCGCCGCGCTTTTGGGTTTTTGAAAAATTATTTAATCGGAACTGTCTTATTTTCAGCGTAACGCCTATTTATATAATACCACGGCGCTGTGTGCCGTCACGGGTTTCTTTGTGCATAACTATTTGCGCCTTGCTCAATTTCTCGATATCGGCTAGAGTTGAGCTCAAACGAACCTTGAGAATACAAGGAAGGGGAGAATGATGGATCAACCACAAGATAATGATGTGCGGATTTTCGACACAACATTGCGGGATGGAGAGCAAGCGCCGGGATGCAGTATGAATTCAAAAGAAAAAATTGCCATGGCCCGCCAACTTGAAAAACTTGGCGTGGATGTTATCGAGGCGGGCTTTGCCAATTCCTCCGATGATGATTTTGTCGCAATACGAGAAATATCGCGTGAGGTAGTAAAGCCGGTGGTACTTAGTCTTTCGCGAACAAAAGAGCCAGATATTAAAAAAGCGCTCAAGAGTGTAGAACACGCCAAACATCCCGGGATTCATATTTTTATTGCTACTTCCGATATTCATCTCGAAAAGAAGCTCGGCATGTCGCGCCAGGAAGTTCTTGACGCGGCGTGCTGGGCGATAGAATACGCAAAAAAACACATTGACCATATTGAATTTTCTGCGGAAGACGCCTCGCGAAGCGATCGTGATTACCTTGTTACCATATTTGGCGAGGCAGTCCGTTGTGGAGCAACGGTTCTCAATGTGCCGGATACGACTGGCTATGCTATTCCCCGAGAGTTTAGAGATTTATTTCGATATCTCATTGAATCTACTCTCCATAGCGGCAGTGTTCGGTGGAGCGCACACTGTCATGATGATCTTGGGCTTGCGGTTGCCAATTCTCTTGCGGCAATCGAAGGCGGCGCACGGCAGGTTGAGTGCACTATTAATGGCATTGGTGAGCGCGCAGGAAACGCCTCATTAGAAGAGATTGTAATGGCGCTTAAAATAAGAAATCAGTGTTTTGCAATAGATACAAACATCAACACAAGAGAAATTTTTGCAACAAGCCAGTTGCTCTCGCACATTATCGGTATCTCCGTGCCACCTAATAAAGCGATTGTGGGAGAAAACGCCTTTCGCCACGAAGCGGGCATTCATCAAGATGGCGGGCTTAAGGATCCCACAACATATCAGATTATTGAGCCCGAGAGCGTTGGTCGCAAAAGCGACTGGTTGGTGCTGGGGAAACATTCGGGACGGCATGCTCTCTACGAGCGCCTCAAACAATTGGGCGTTGATTTTGAAACGGTAGATATGAATAAGGTTTTTGAGCGGTTCAAAGAAATTGCGGAGCGCAAGGATGAAATATATGCGGAGGACCTACGTGCAATTGTGACAGAAGAACAAGTGCGCGTCCCAGAATTGTATGAGCTGCTCTATCTCAACGCAAATACCTCGAGCATGGCGATGCCGCACGCGAGCGTAAAACTGCGCATCGCAGGCGAAGAGCGATTCGGTAACAGTGTAGGCGATGGAACGGTTGATGCGTGTTACAAAACTATCGCACAACTTATTGGCTTTGCGCCAAAACTTGAGCGTTACGCGGTCAAAGCAATCACCGGCGGCACTGATGCGCTTGGCGAGGTCTCGTGCCTTATTTATCACGATGGCATTAGCGCAAGCGGCCAAGGGGCCCACACCGATATTATCCAAGCAAGCGCGCTTGCGTTTGTTAATGCGCTCAATAAATTAGCATTTCGTCAGCGGATTGTAATTGTAAAAAATGGAGAACAACAAAGCGTATAAAATACCCCACCCCGTCGCTCGCGAGCGACGGGGTTTTTGATGTTATACTGAAACATATGGGAAATAGCATCCAAGAATATAAGCTTGAAGCGGCGTATATTGCCAAAGAAATCAACCTTGCCAAAGCTGCCGATAAACTTGATAAAAACCTCATCGGGCGAAGGAGAGAGTTTTTGACGTACCTTTTGGGAGCACATGAATTTCTGTTTGTCTTTTCATTTGGCGCTATTGTGTTTGTCAACGTCGCACGAGAAACGCAAGCGTCCATTCGCCGTTCACTGTCCCGATTTCTCACCAACCCAACAAAAAAAATCTATGACGAATCATATGTGTTGCGCGAAGGAGAAGGGGACCCCAATATCGGCGATGATGCGGCGCGCCTTCCTGCGATCGGCATAGAAGAAACGGGGATTGCATCCCGTGTTCTTGCGCAATCAGTCGCGCTGGAGCATATTGAAGATCTCACCGAAGATGTTTTAAATAATATCGGAACTATACAATCCGGATTGCAAAAAACCGCATTTGTGTTTTATAATTCTCGGCCAATCTTCCGGATTGTTGCCGAAAATAGCAACATCATGCAATTTGTCATCTCCAAGCTCTCGCTTCTTGATAAACCCGACGTCGCATGGGAACATAGAAACCTTGAGCTTTTGTTTTCACAGCTCGCGGATTTGTTTGAACTCCGGCCGCGATTTCGAAACATCGAATACAAAATGGCGTTTGCGCGCAGCAACTCTGAATTTGCGCTCACCATTCTCCATGGCAAACGTTCCAATCTGCTCGAAATTATCATTATCCTTCTTTTTGTTTTTGACATTTTGATTTATTTTTTCGGCGGATAAAAAATAACATATGCGGGTATAAGTTTAAGCGAGCGTCGTATAGTGGCTATTATGGCTGCCTTCCAAGCAGCAGACGCGGGTTCAATTCCCGCCGCTCGCATAAAATTTTGGCAAAAAGAAAAGCGATTTTTCTGTGCAAGCAAAAAAAACGTAACTCATTGCCAAGCTATTCTTGTGCGAGGATTTTTGGCAGCAAGTTGATGCCGGTCGTTTCGGAAGGTTGACGCAGATGCATGAGTAGTTTCTTAACCAAACAAACCTAGTGCAAACACCAAAACACCCCACTTGTAGGGGTGTTTTGGTGTGGACCTGGCGGGACTTGCACCCGCTTCTCCGAGTGACAACAACGGAATGCTACTGTATGCACCACAGGCCCAGGTCCACGGACGAATAGTAAAATAGAAAACGCCCCTTTACAAGGACGTTTTCTATGTGCCACTCGGGTTTGCCTGCATTGCAAGCATTCCGTTGTATAAGTTTATTGTAGTTATGAATATAACTTTGTCAACACAAGCTATTCCTGTGCGAGGATTTTGGGCAGTAAGTTGATGCCGGTCATTTCGGAGGGTTGCCGCAGATTCATGAGCGCCAAAATAGTTGGGGCGACGTCGGTAATCACCCCGAGTGTTGCGTGATAGCGCTGTTTGATTTTGTCAGCCGACAACGGAGCGGCGCGCCGGAACTCTGCGCCGACAACAAAAAATGGAACGGGGTTGGGGGTGTGTTTGGTGCGCTTCTCGCCCGATTTCGTATAGATTTTCTCTTCGGCATTGCCATGATCCGCGGTAATCACCACTACTCCGCCCTCTTCGAGCGTACGCGCAACGATTTTCCCCACCGCCGTATCAAGCGCCTCAAGCGCCCGCGCGGTCGCTTGAAAATTTCCGGTATGTCCTACAATGTCGGCATTGGCAAGGTTTACCAAAATAAAATCGTATTTCGGGATATTATCCAGCACCGCCGTCGTAATATCTGCGGAGGCCATCTCGGGCACTTCATCAAAATGAGCAGTGCGCGGCGAGTGGATTAAAATGCGGTCTTCTTGCACAAAAGACCGTTCGTTGCCGCCGTTGAAAAAATAGGTCACATGAGCATATTTTTCGGTCTCCGCGATATGGAGTTGCGAAAGGCCGGTTTCGGAAATGACACGCGCCAAAGGCCAATGAATATCAAGCGTGGGGAACGCAACCTCCGCGCGAAATCGCTTGTCATATTCTGTCATCGTAACAACCAAAAGATCGGCGAGGGGAAATACAGAAAATTCCGAAAATCCCGGAAGAGCAAACGCGGAGACCAGTTCCCGTTCGGAATCCTCGCGAAAATTATAAAAAACTACCGCATCCCCCGAGCGCACTCGCCCCTCGCTGTTTGGTAAACAGGCGGGTGGAATAATACCATCGTGCATAGTTGTAT
>DATDWI010000021.1:0-4782 GCA_036517415.1 Minisyncoccota bacterium | reverse complement strand
ACTTGCTTTCACAATTCTCGGCATTTTTCGGCATGATTATCGTGACATCTCTTGGCGTGGCGCTTTCTATCCGTCATGATTCGGTCGCCCTTGCGGGCTTTGCGGTATTCGGCGGTTTTCTTACGCCTTTTTTGCTTTCAACGGGAGAAAATAATCCGCATCAACTTTTTCTCTATATAGCTTTGCTTGATATCGGAGTAGCTGCTATAGCGTTCAAAAAATTATGGCGCATGCTCGCCCTAGGAGCGTTTTTCGGAACAGTACTCGTGTACAACAGCTGGTTCATAGATTTTTTCTCCAAGTCCCAATGGGTTATTGCAGAAGTATATGCGACGCTTTTTTTCGGTATATTTCTTGCGATATCTTTTCTTGCTCATTACTTTGGCAAGGCGTCAGAGGATGAGGCGGACTTGCTATTGGTAACAGTAAACCCCGCGCTTTATTTCTTTGCAAGCTACGCAATTATTCATGGAGTGCACCCCGGCTGGGCTGGCGGTTTTACGGGACTGCTCTCGCTTTTCTATTTTGTGCTTGCCTATTTAGTCGGGAGTTCTGATGCCGCCTCCAAGAAGCTACAGCAGTTTTTTGCCGGTGTAGGTGTTGTGTTATTAGTGCTCATAATCCCCATCCAGTTTGATGGTAAATGGATTACGATTGGCTGGGCTCTTGAGGTGGCAGTTCTTACGTATCTCGGTTTTGCTACAGCTTCAAAATATTTAAGAGTGTTTGCCCTCGGCGTTTTCGTTCTTGCTTTCATCCGCTTGCTTGCTTTTGAGAGTATAGTGCCTGCAAGTGCGGTTCCGTGGGCCAATGATCGTGTATTTACATATATCATTGCGATTCTTTGTTTTACTGCGGCGGCTGCATTATATAGAATACGCAGGCATGAACTCGATGCCGATGAGAAGGTCTCGATAACATTTGTCTCTACGGGAACATATCTTCTCGTCGGGTGGCTGTGTACTATTGAGATTCTTGATTTCCACAACTCCTATTGGCTGTCAATTTTGTGGCCGCTCATTGCTTTGGGTGGCGGCGCAATTTCGTTTGCTATTAGAAGTTTTGGCTTGCGTCTTGCCGTTTATGCTACGTTTCTTGCCGCTTTATTTCGCCTTTTCGTGTTCGAAAGTGCTGTAGATATTCTTACGTATACTCCAATAGTCAATGATCGGGTCTATGCTTTTGCGGTTGCCCTGTTAGCGATGAGCGCGTTTACATGGCTGCTTTATCAAAAGGATCGTGATGAGTCTCGCCGTGCAGGGCCAATTTTATTTGTAGCAATGAACATTATGCTCTTGTGGCTCGTGAGTAAAGAAATTCTTGATTATTTCAATCAGCGCCTCAGACTGCTCCCTTCATACCAACAAGGCATTCAGCGCGTTCGATATGCAAGCCGTTCCAATACAGCGCTCTCAATCGCGTGGGCGGTATATGCGATAGCGCTTCTTGTACTTGGGATTATAAAGAGATCTTCTTCGGCGCGGACATTATCGATTATCCTTTTTGGCATTGTTATTTTTAAAGTGTTTTTGTATGACACTGCAAGCTTGAACAATTTTTATCGCTTCATCTCATTTATCACGCTTGGAGTGATTTTGCTGCTCACTGGGTATCTCTACCATCGGTATCGCGATCGCATCGCAGAATTTATTAAAGCAGACGCACAGGTATAGACTACATGCGCCCGTGGAGATTATGGGGCGGTATTTTCAGTATCTTCACTTCTCCATAATCTCTCTGTGAATTTTTAAGGCTGCCCGCACTTCCCCAACAGCATCAATATCTTGCCATGGCAAGATATTGATGCTGTTGCATGATTATGGATAACATGGTTCATTGAAAGCCAATTATTTCTTCAAAAACATGGCTAAAACTCATATATGCGAAATGCGGTTTCTCCGCGTTTGTTTTTAAGCTCTCGCGGGGTGATGTTTTGGCTTTCGAGCTCGCGCGCAAAAGCTGTGCCTACTTCTGTTTTTTTCTCTGCTCTTTTTTGCGGCACTGTATCAGTCGGGATGATAAAATAACGTTTCCCGAAACCATCTTTTTGTATGTCTTGGATGCGGTTTGCTTCAAGATACTCAAGATATGATTCGGTACGTACGACCGGCCAGGCGTGATACACTTGCCAGCGATCAAGCGTCCAAAGCTGTGCGAGTGAATTTACGTTCCCATCGTATATAATAATTTCTGCATCACTCGGAAGTTTTGCGGTTAATGCGTCTTTGAGAGCCGTTTCGTGGATACGCTCAAGGAATTCATATTTTTGTTGAAAAGCGACTGCCGGCATTTTGCCTGTAAGTTCCTGCGAAACGAATTTATCAAGCGCGTTATACCCCCAATTATATGTCTCGTCGCGTACTTTAGAATATGCGACTGGCCAGGAGCTTCGCGGGTAGTATGTGATAAGGCTATTTACCGTATAGAATATTTCAAAGGATGCGATGAGCGCGAAAACCGTGATTGCGGTTTTGATGCGGTTTTCAAATAGCCACGCAAGCGGCAAAGATGCAACCAAAACAATGAAAGGGGTAAGCATTGATAAAAACCGATATGATGTGCCGATGAAGCTGAATAGCGCAAGGAGCCATATAATAGAAAGCGCGAAAAGCGCATGGCGTACCAATATCGTTTTTCGCAATGACAGTGCCGTTTGCACAAAAAATACAACGAGCGATGCAAGAAAAAGCGCAAGAAGAACCCATGAGTTTGTTTCAAAAAGATGAATCGGAAAGTTGTGAATTCGATCAGAGAGCCCGCCGATTTCTTTCCCCGGGGTTACACCCCACACTTTTGGGTATTGCCGGAAGATAAATGAAAACTGGAAGTCAAAATGCCCAACCGCGCGGTAAAGCTCGATATTATAAACGATAACTGGCGTAAAAATAACGAGAGCAAAAAGAGCCCCAAGCCAGAATTTTTTATTACGGAATGCCGAGCGGTTGCATAATAAGAGATAAGTGAGAAAAATCGGGACGAGTATAAATGTGTTGTATTTTGTAAGAAATCCAAGCCCGAGCGCCGTGCCTGTCCAGAGATAGCATGTATCGTTTTTCTGTGCCCTAAGAAATAAATACGATGCGAGCAGTATAAAAAATAGTACATAGGACTCTTGAAGGCCGACTCGTGAGATATAGACATGATTTACGGTAATCGCGAGTAGCCCCGCGGCGACAAGTCCTGTATTTTTTGAGTAAAGCTCTTTGCCTATAAGATAGAGGAGTAATACCGATGCAATACCGAAAAGCGCGGACGGCAGGCGGAATGCCCACGCGTGCTCGCCGAAAATTCGCATAAAAAAATGCTGAATCAAAAAAACAAGCGGAGGATGATCGTGGAATGAAAGGCGCGTCCACCACGGGATTTCGTATTTTCCTCCGCTTGCTTTTGTATCCCACCATTCAAGCGGGGTTGTTTGCTCCGCCGCTTCGTCAAAATCAAGCATGCCGATTGCTCGGAATGCGTAGAGGACTTCATCATTGATCGTATCACCGCGCGAAATGAACACGAGCCGTAGAAAAGATGCGGTAAGCAAGATGCAGATGAGTGCGGTAAGTCCTGCCTTGCTTTTATGCATGGAAACGAAGTAAGAGCACCTTTATGAAACTTTCGATGATAATCGGAAGATCGAATTTTGAAGCGCCCTCTTTACGCTCGGTGAACGTAATTGGGATCTCGCTTATTCTGTAGCCATTTTTATGCGCCTTGTATGTCGTTTCAATCTGAAAATTATATCCAACGGAGCTTAAGGAGGTGAGATCCGTAGTCTCAAGAACCCGTTTTTTGTAGCATTTGTACCCTCCCGTCAGATCATGGTAAGGCAGATTAAGAACTATCCTCGCATAGGCGTTGCCGAAACGGCTGATCCATTTCCGCGCTCTGTTCCAATTTTTTATGGTACCTCCCGGCGCGTAGCGCGACCCGAGCACTATATCATATTTTTTTATTTCTCTTAAAAATTGAGGTATAGCTGTCGGGTCATGTGAAAAATCTGCGTCCATTTGAATGACGTAATCCGGTTTTTCGCGCCGAAGTATATCTTCGAACGCGGCGGTGTACGCTTTCCCCAGTCCCAATTTATAGGGGCGATGGATAACGCGGAGGGGATATGTATTTGCAAGCTCATCAGCGAGCTTGCCTGTCCCGTCGGGGGAATTATCGTCCACAACAACTAGGCGAAGATTTGGGATTTTGAGCGCAACAATACGCTCGACGAGCTCTTTCAGATTCTCACGTTCGTTATAAGTTGGTATTACGACGACAGTACTTTCGCCGTTCATGTTGTTTATTTTAGCATGCTTTCAACTGGTCGCCGATGGTCGCGGAGGTTATACTAGCTTCATGACATTTCGCGAAAGGGTGTTTCGGGTTGTCTCAAAAATCCCTCGCGGCTTGACGCTGACATATAAAGAAGTCGCACGACGCGCAAGCAAGCCACGCGCATACCGTGCCGTTGGAAACATTCTCAATAAAAATGACAACCCGAAGATCCCATGCCATCGCGTTGTAAAATCCGATGGTTCTCTTGGCGGGTATAATCGCGGCGTGCGTAAAAAACGGCAATATCTTTTCAACGAAGGCGTAGGCGCGTTGCTTTCATCGTAGTCGCTCTGTGCCGATGTTATATTCTTTAACTCCTTATTTGTCTTTTCCATTTCCGCCATACTTTCGCGATCGCGAAAGTATGGCGGTTATTCCTATACAAAAAGCTCCGCACGATCTAAGAGAGAGTATGCGTGTGGTCATTTGCTTTTGGCCTTGGTTTTAGTCTCTTAAAGAGAA
>DATDWI010000020.1:0-3536 GCA_036517415.1 Minisyncoccota bacterium | reverse complement strand
TCTCCCGGCATCGAAACAACAACCTTCGGTCCAGCAACCCAGAAAGCAGTCCGGAAATTCCAAGAAAAACACGGTCTTGCGCAACCCGGTGATCCCGGCTACGGCTATGTCGGTCCTAAAACCCGAGCGAAACTGCAGGAGGTATTTGGTGGAGTCCCTTCGACAAGCTCAGGGCAAGCAGCTCTAGCACCCGCATCGGTTCCCGAAGCAACTTCTCAATCCCAAAGCGTTCAACAGCTTCTGGAACAACTCCAAGCACTTCAAGCACAGCTGAATGCATTGCAGGGGCAGTAATCTGCAAAAGTTCTATTTTCGAGAGGCGTTTCCAAAATAATGCCGATAGAAATTTGCTACTACAAAAGCATGAGACACAAAACAAATGTTTTGGTAACCGGCGGTGGAGGATTTATCGGATCCCATCTAATTGCGCAACTTCTTCAAAAAAGACTTCGTGTTTATTCGTATGATAATTATGTTTCTACCAATGGCGCCTTGCTGCCGGAGCGCAACCACAAAGGCGCGCGCTATCTCGAAGGGGATATCCGCGATGTTCCGTTTCTTTCCAGAACCATAAAACGCATCCGTCCGAAATTTATTTTCCATACTGCGGCGCTGGCTCGTATTCAGCCGTCTATTAAAAATCCTGCAGAGTATCTTGAAGTAAATTCTCGCGGAACGCTCAATATACTTTTAGCCGCGCGTGGCGCAGGAGTGCGGCGCGTTGTCTATTCTGCCTCTTCATCGGCATATGGGGACAATCCGATTCCGCTCCACGAAAATCAAACACCTCGTCCGCTCAATCCGTATGCAAAAACAAAATTAGATGGCGAGCAGTGGATGAAAATTTTCGCGGAACTCTATGGCGTCGAAACCGTGTCGCTTCGGTATTTTAATGTCTATGGGCTCGGCAATATATATAATGGCCCGTACACTACGGTGATCACACTGTTTTTACATCATTTTGCGCGCGGCAAGCCGATGGAAATTATTGGAGACGGAAAACAAACACGGGACTACACGCATGTTTTTGATGTTGCGCGCGCCAATATATTGGCAGCGATGAGTAACAAAGTAGGCAGGGGAGAAGTCATTAACATCGGATGCGGCGATCCGCATAGTGTTAATGAAATTGCAGAGCGCATTGGCGGCGCCACGCTTGAGCAATTACGTAAGGAGAAAAAAGCAATTTTTATTCCCGCGCGCCCCGGCGAGTCGCGCCATACCAAGGCAAATATCACGAAAGCGAAACGACTGCTCGGCTGGACCCCGCGTATTTCCTTTGCTGATGGAATTGCCAAACTCAAACGATAAATTATTGCGGACAATGACATATTCGTGCGAATATGTCATTGGGTAACGAAATAAAAAGACGCCCCTCATCGTATTTGAGAAGCGTTTTTGATGTTATCGCCGCCATGTAAGTGTAAAGAAACTCCCAACGCCGCCATTCTCTATTTCATAAAACGGAGAAACGGTGAATGTTGTGTTTTCTCCAAGGAAGTTAAGAAAGTGCTGCGGCACGATGGGTATTTGCGGGCCGATGCGCAAAAATACATTGGTATTCCAATCAACAAGCAAATGTTCTGCGCGAAAATCGATGGGAATACCGCGAAACGTAACGAGGCTTGGTACAACTATTTTCTGGAATAACGTGTTGTGTTTTTTGTTCAAATAGATTTTGGGATCGGTGATCAAGACAATAACCTGTTTTCCGATGCTGGTGATGAGTGTTCCCCCAAAGCTGTAACTTCCGTCAGTGGTAAAGCCAACCACATTTGTCTGAAGCTTTCCGTGATTACCGAGTTTGAAAGTAGGCCCAAAAACGAATCGCCAAGATTTTTGTCTATTGCAATTTCTGTTGCTAGGGTCAAGCTGATTGGCTCAGCATTTGCGAGATCAGCCATTACTGTTATCAACGAAATGACGGCTGCAATGAGAATACTGATCAAAATCAACTGCTTTGTATGTCGCGGCACAAGAATCTCCTTGTATCTATTGATATGCATAGCATCTTTTCGCGAGCTTTACAAGGGCTTTGGACCCCTTTCTTTTTATATCCCATTATAGAGTCGGATGGTGGCGGAGAGCATGGTGTCAAACGAGAATCGTTCTTGGGCGCGTTTGTGAGCTTGTTTGCCGAATTTTGTGCGGAGCGCTTTGTCGTCTAAAAGCCGTTGTATGGCACCAGAAAGATCTTGCGGATTTTTTGGAGGAACAATAATGCCGGTTCCTTCTTGCTCAATAAGGTCTGGAATACCGCCGACGCGTGATCCAACCACGGGGACGCCCGCACGCATTGCCTCAAGGATGGTGTACGGAAGTCCTTCTTTGAGCGACGAGAGCACAAAGAGATCAAACGCTTTAAGGTATTGTGCAGCATCGGGAATGAATCCGGCAAGAAAAACGGTTTCTCGAAGGCCATATTGTTGGATGAGAATCTCGAGTTTTTTTCGTTCCTCGCCTTCGCCGATGATTATAGTTTTTAGTTTATAGTTTATAGTTTGTGGTTGTTGGCTGTTAGTTTTTGATTTTAGTTCTTGGTTTTGATTTTGAGAGCGCATGACATTAGCAATTGCTTCAATGAAATACTCTAATCCTTTATTTTTGGTAAGCTCGGCGATGGTACCAACGAGCGCATTGAGGTGTCGCGCGGGAACTTGTAAACGGGCGGCAAGCTCTTTTTTTGCCGCTTTTCGGGGAAGAAACGAGAGACTTTCCTGCGCGATACCTAAAGGAATAAATATAAACTTTGTCCGCTTCACCAATGGCAAGTGAAGCGCTTGGCGAAAATCACGATTGGAGATGATGATGACATAATGGCAAAACCATACCGTAACCCATTGCAGTAAGCGCATCACATAGCGTACTACGAACGAGCGATCCTCATTGAACGCCCAGCCATGGACGGTGAAGATCGTTTTTAGTTTATAATTTGCGGCGAGTTGATAGAAAAATGCAACCGCCGCACCCAATCCGCCAATTTTTGAACTATTAAGATGGATAATGTCGGGATGTTCTTGATGAAAAGTATGCCAGAGATATTTGAGCGATCGAAGTTCTTTTATTAAACTAATATCGCGCTCGAGCGATGGTATGGAAATAGTGCGAATTCCAGCTTCTTCGAGCCGCGTTTTGAGCATCCCACTGCCTCCGAGAGCAACGACCGGATCAAATGTTTCTTGCGGCAAATGCGTGGCAAGATCGTACACATAGCGCTGCGCGCCACCCCAATTTGATTTCGTGATAACGAATAAAACCTTTTTTCTCATGTTCTTCTATTATAGGGGATTCTTGACCCCGTTAGAAGTTGTTATACCGCCAAAAAAAGTTATGCACAAAGTAAACTTCTAACGGGGTTGACAAGTGTGTGGCCATTTGCTAGGATGGCGCCATGTGAGTGTTTCCGCCGCAAGGCGGATCCAAACCATGTCTGTACAAAGCCCCTCGCTTCGGTGTGGGGTTTTGTATTATAATAGGATAGTTGAGCGTTGAGAGCGGCAGAATTAAGTATGAAGGCCTTTCACCCGCCCATTTGC
>DATDWI010000019.1:0-5601 GCA_036517415.1 Minisyncoccota bacterium | reverse complement strand
AAAATGCTCTCGCCATCACAAGAAGCATCGTATCATTTGCTGCGCGACAACATCCGGGAGATTTTGGTAGACCTCATGCCGCGGGAGCAGAAAATTTTGCGCATGCGCTTCGGGCTTGATGATGGCATTACCCATACGCTTGAAGAAGTCGGCAAGGAATTCGGGGTTACCCGTGAGCGCATCCGACAAATTGAAGCAAAGGCGATTGAAAAAATTCGTCAGCATGTTAACATAGTGAAGTTGAAAAGCTTTTGATTACCGCCAATAACATGCTACTATAATACATATGGACGAGCACAAAAAAACAATATTGATTGTTGAGGACGACGTCTTTATTCTCGATGTTTTATATAAAAAACTTGATGCCCAAGGATACACGGTACTAAAAGCAGGCGATGTCGAAAGCGGCTTTGCGGCGATAAAGACGCACAAGATTGATTTGGTGATTTTGGATATCTTATTGCCGGGCGGGTCCAACGGATTTTTATTTTTAGAAAATTTAAAGCAAAACAAAGAACTTAAAGAAATACCGGTGGTGATTTTGTCCAACCTTTCTGAACATCAGGATATCGAAAAAGGATTGCATCTCGGGGCGGTGGATTTTTTTGTCAAATCAAACCATACACCAAATGAGGTCGTAGAAAAAGTAGGGCAGATATTAAAAGACCAGCATGCCAGCTCATCAGTATAGCTGTTTGATATGTTCTGGTAGCTTCCGCCATAGGCGGACAAGCAGCGGTAGAGCGTAGAAAAAGTATAGTATACTTTTTCTACTGTTAAGTTCCCAAAGCTCCCCGGTAGCTCAGCGGTAGAGCGTCCCGCTGTTAACGGGAGGGCCGTAGGTTCGAATCCTACCCGGGGAGCTTTGGGAATATAACAAGGTTGCAGGTTCGAATCCTGCCGCTGGAGCATCATCAATTTTGCGAATCACGCACTAATTACCTATAAATATCCATATTGCACTTTACAAACGAAAATCCTTGTCTACGACAGGCACTCAATACGCCAGACGGCTTGCCATGAGTGTAGTCGAAAGGGTGGCATATTGGAGAAAATAGCAGGAGTTAACATCCTTACAAACTTGAGAATATTGGGTTATCGTGTATAATAAAAATATGGGAAAAACAAAAACTGCAAAACAAATGGAGCGGCATCTCAAAGGGATGTCTAACCACTATCGCATTGACATATTGCTCCTTATCGCGGAACGCGCAGGAGCAACGCTTGAAGATATTGTCGAAATGCTGAAAGCAAACGAAAAAACACTGGGCGAGCATACGAGGCGTTTATGTCAGGCGGGACTGATCAATAAGAAATATCGCGGCAAATTCGTAGAACACACCTTGTCGCCGTACGGAAAAATATTTGTCCGTTTTCTTAAATCCTTCCAACAAACATAATAACATACTTACAAACTTAAGATTATTGGTATGTTTTTATAAACTAAAGACGATGATTTATGAAATTTAACTCGATAATTCCGCGCAGCTCTGCTGCGCGGAGGGTCATTAGTCATCAAATTGCCGATTTGCTATACTAGAAGCAATGGTTTGCCACCTTCAACAATGTTCTACGTTTCGGCGTTTATTCGTGGTTATTATTTCTGTCTCACTTATCGTTTTTCATTCATCGTTTGTTCTTGCCACCCCTTCGTTTACGCGGCAGATGAACTATCAGGCAAAATTGACGGATGCCAATGGCGTTGCGGTCTCGGATGGAACGTACAATATCGAATTTAAACTCTATGCCGCAAGTTCCGGGGGCTCTGCTTTGTGGACCGAAACGCGCACCACCACCGATCGTGTACAGGTTACCAACGGTCTTTTTTCGGTAATGCTCGGATCGGTTACTTCATTGACTTCGGTTGATTTTAACCAAACGCTCTATCTCTCGGTTAATATTGGAGGGACTGCCGCTACGCCGAGCTGGGATGGCGAGATGACGCCGCGAAAATCTTTAGGAACGGTTCCCGCCGCGTTTATGGCGCAGGGGCTTGAGGCGGTAAACCCCATTACGGTTTCCTCGTCTTCAACGACGACGCTTGCAACATTTACCCAATCTGGCACCGGACGCATCTTTGATTTCATCAGCGGTGCGCGAAATGTTTTTACTTCTCTCGTTTCCGGATTTCTTGGTGTTGGTACGACGACCCCAAATAATCCACTTCAGATTGCAACGTCCTCACGCCCGCACCTGGTGCTGTCTGACCCCGGCGCAGGAACAGATATTAAGCATGTCTATGCCTCTACTACGCTTGGCAGCTTGACTTTTGGTTCTCTCAACGATGCTCTTTCAACCTACACTGAACGCCTGCGCATTGATTCTTCTGGCAGATTGGGAATCGGGACCACCTCTCCCTGGGGGTTGCTTTCAGTCAATCCAAATGGTATTTCGGGGCCGGCGTTTGTCGTGGGGTCGTCTACCCAGACCGATTTTATTGTTACCAACGGCGGCAACGTAGGCATCGGGACAGCAAATCCTACAGCGAAACTTACGGTCATTGGCGGCAAGGCTATTATTATAGATAGCACGGCTGCGGTTAATGTTGTCGTTGGAGATTCTAATACCGGCGCCTCTCTTCAATCGGCAAGCGCATCCGGTAATACAATTTTTGGTTCTTTTGCAGGGAACTTATTGACGACTGGCGATAGTAATACTTTTATAGGTATCTCGGCAGGCGAAGAATCTACAACTGGGGGGTATAATGTATTTGTCGGCGCAGCGGCTGGACAATTGGGAAGTGGTGATAACATAACAAATAATGTAGCGATCGGCAACCAAGCCAACAAAAGTGTATCCAATTGCTGTAATGTTTATATTGGCGACTCTGCTGGTAGTAATGTGAACGTAGGCGGCATCTATAACGTTCTTATAGGGTATGCTCCGACCGTACAAACCGGTACGGGAATCAGTCGTGCGATTGCCATTGGGGCCTCGGCATATGTTCAAGGAACAAGCTCTATTGCCATTGGCTCGAGCGCGAACGCAACAGGTCCATACCAGTTTGTTTTGGGCTCTGACTCAAGCCCTGTTTTTAACGCTTATGTCAACGGCGTTACCGATGGTTCTCCTTTGGGCTTTACATTAAATGCTGCCGGAGGATCCGGCACCAATATTTATGGCGCAAGCACCACGATTGCAGGTGGAAAGGCAACAGGAAACGCCGCAGGAGGAAGTATTGTTTTCAGCACTTCTGACGCAGGCGCAAGCGGTACCACACTCCAATCGCTTTCTGAGAAATTACGTATTACCGCATCCGGGTTCTTGGGAATCGGAACCACCTCGCCGTATTCTCTCTTATCTATTTCAAATTCAGTTGGCACGACTGCCAATACTCCGCTGTTTACCATTGCTTCAACCACTGCTGGTACAGCTACTTCAACCTTGCTTACTGTTTTGGCGAGCGGGAATGTCGGCATCGGGACCAGTTCGCCGTCATCGGCACTTTCTATTGAAGGAACGTGCATTGATACGGGAGCGGGGTGCGCCGACATCGCCGAGCTTTATAGGGCATCGGAAGATACCGAGTCCGGCGATATTGTTGCGGTGGATAGTAACGCTCCGCGATCAGTAAAAAAAGCAACTCAAGAATCCGTGCTTATCGGCGTGGTGTCAACAAATCCCGCGCTTGTTATTGAAGGAAGCGCTTTGCAATTGATGACCGGCAGAGCATACAGCAATGATGCGCGCCGGCCGGCGGTTGCGCTCTCTGGCCGTGTGCCGGCGAAAGTTTCTCTCGAACACGGCCATATTAGTATTGGCGATCGGATTACGATCAGCTCAATGCCGGGTGTTGGCATGAAAGCGGATGCGGGCGGAGCAAGTGTTGGAATCGCGCTTGAACCATTTGATGAAAGCTCTCCACGAGACGACAATGGTATCGGAATAATATTGGTTTTTGTCAACCTCGGCCAGCAGCAATTGACGGCACAAAACGGTTCTTTTGATCTGTTCTCTATCAATCAGGATATAAATCTTAACGGCTTTTTGTTGGTGAACGTAAAAGCAATCGAGAGCATGAGCGGTTTGTGGCGCATTGATGAAAACGGAACATTGGTTATTAAGGAAGTACATGCGGAGAAAGTAAAAACGAAAGAGCTTTGTGTTGGGGAAGCGTGTATAAATGAAGATATATTGAAGAAACTTCTCAATATAGATAATTTAGAGCAGGAAGAGCCATTGGTAGAGCCGTTAGCAGAGCCGCCATCTGACGTTGTTGATGGCGAGGAGACGTCCAGCGATCCACCAAATGAAACAAACCAATAACAACAAAAAACCCGCTTTTTGGGAGTGTAACAAATTGTAATGCGCAGACAACATAAAAAATTTCGGCGGATTTTTTTCTTGTTTTTTATTCTAGCCACTGGTCACTATTCACTTATCACTGTTTTTGCGTCAAGTGATGGCATTACTGTAACCCAGGAAGTGACTGCGGCGCCGATTGGTGGCGGAGTAGCCGAACCGCCTCCGCCAGCGCCATCTCAAGAGCCAGTTCCCGAACCGCAGCCACAGCCGGAGCTAGTCGAGTCATCCGACCCGACTACCCCGTCGAATGACGGGGCAGAACCGGCGCCGGAGCAAATGCCGGAGCCAGTTGGGTCATCCGACTCGACTGCCCCGTCGGATGACGGGGCAGAACCAGCGCCAGGCGACTTCTCGCCAAGCGGGGAGATACCCGGCATTGGAATTATCGAAACAATTTTACCGAGCGCTGTAGCGGACACCTTTGCGAGATTTACCCAAGGCGCTGCTGATGCCGTACGTAAAAGCGTTCGCGTTGTTTCTGATAATGCAGTAGTGATTGCTGATCGCGCGGCGGCTGTTGCGCAAACGACCATTAATAGCACCGAGAGTGCGGTAAAAAGCCCCGCCGGAAAAGCGATAACGGCGGTGGCAGAACCCCTCGGCGCCGTTGTGGGAATCGCCGCAATTACCGCTCAAACATTCGCGGCAACCGCTTCTATTAATTCTCTCGCGGATGTCTATTTTGTACTGGTGCGTTTCCTGGGATTCGCCATCGGCGTGTTTCGCCGCAAACATCGGCCATGGGGGACCGTGTACGACGCAGTTACCAAGCGTCCGCTTGATCCCGCGTACGTAGTGCTCAAGCGCGTTGATGGAACAGAAATATCAGATGCAATTACTGATCTCGACGGGAGGTATGGTTTTTTGCTGCCGCCCGGAACATATGTTCTCGAAGCGAACAAAACGCACTATCAGTTTCCTTCCAAGAAACTTGCCGGCAAAACGAGCGATGAATTATATGATAACTTATATTTTGGCGCGCCGCTTGTAACCCACGAAGGCGAAGTTATTACCAAAAATATTCCGCTTGATCCGATTGGATTTGATTGGAACGAATTTGCCAAAAACAAACAACAGCTTTTTAGGATTTATTCTTCCCGCGAGCGCATCCGCAACCGTATTTTTCATTTTTTCTACATTCTCGGTTTTAGCGCCGCGCTGATTACAACGCTTTTAGACCTGCGCCCATTTAATTTTATTTTCCTTCTCCTTTACGCAGTGCTGGTTTTGTATCAGTTTTTTGTACTTCCGAAACACAAAGCAGTTGTCTTGCGCTATGCATCGGGCGAGCCAATA
>DATDWI010000018.1:0-6485 GCA_036517415.1 Minisyncoccota bacterium | reverse complement strand
GAAAAAGACCAAAGACAGGAAATTTATCGTCGGGCAGAGAGTAACAATCAACACAGGAAGCAAGTATATTTCGTCAGTAAAAGGTTATTTTGGTACCATTCGTAGCGTGGTTGATAAAGAAAGATTTTTAGTTGAGACAAGTGACGGCTTGCTGAGTGTGCATAAAAATCGATTACGGCCAGCATAGCTCAGTCAAGTTGTTGTGTTTTCTGAAGCGACAACATTAAAGCAACGTCTGGTGCCGCCAAGAGGCGGCTTTTTTGCAAATAGTTTTATTGTTTGTTATTATTGAAACCATGGACGCGCAGGTGCGTGCCAAAGTAGAAGAGTTAGCGCAAAAGGTCCGCTGGGCGGCGGACCGTCTTTGACATACGTCAGAAAAAAGAAGATATTATTCGGCTTGAGCAGCAAACGCACGACCCCAATTTTTGGGGTGTTCCGGAACATGCCCGGCATATTACCAAAGAAATAGCGGAGGCAAAAGAAAAAATTGCGGCATGGGAGAACATCGGCGCCGAAGCAGAGTCGTTACGAGAGCTTGCGGATATTGCTATCAGCGGTAACGACGCGTCGTTATCTCTGGAGGTTCTGCGCCAGCTTGGGGCGCTTGAGCGGGAATTTCGAAACCTTGAGCGCTCGCGGCTGTTTTCTGGTAAATATGACCGCGGGAATGCCGTGCTCACCATTTATGCAGGCGCTGGCGGAGATGATGCGGAGGACTGGGCGCGGATTTTGCTCGAAATGTACGAGCGGTATGCGGCAAAAAACGGTTGGCATGTCCAGCGGCTCCATACGCACACGACGGAACTCGGCGGCATACGCAATGCGTCGGTTCGCATTGAGGGACGTTTTTGCTACGGGTATTTGAGAAAAGAATTTGGCGTTCATCGGCTTGTGCGCATTTCCCCGTTTGATGCAAACAAGCGCCGCCACACCTCGTTTGCGCTGGTGGAGATTTTGCCCGAAATTAATGATCCAACCGACGCGCCTGTTAAAGACGATGATTTGGAAGTTACGTTTGCACGCGCGGGTGGTCCGGGAGGACAGAATGTCAACAAACGCGAGACGGCGGTGCGCATTACGCATAAGCCCACCGGCATTACGGCGCATGCAAGCGCCGAGCGGAGCCAGGAGGCGAATCGCAAGCATGCGCTTTCGGTATTGCGCGCAAAGCTCTACGAACTTGAATGCGCAAAAACTGACGAAGAGAGAAAGCGTGCGCGCGGAGGAGCACTCCCGCAAAACGAGTGGGGCCATCAGATCCGATCATATGTGTTTCACCCTTACCACATGGTCAAAGATCACCGAACCAATATTGAGACGAGCGATGTAGAAGGAGCGCTTGCGGGCGACTTGGATCAATTTATAGAAGCAGAATTAACGGAATCAGCATGATTTTTTTTGAGAATGTATCAAAAATTTATTCGCCGACGTCTATTGCATTAGAAAATGTTTCGTTTTCTATTGCGCCCGACGAATTTATTTCGATTGTCGGGCAATCGGGCGCGGGGAAAACGACGCTTTTGAAACTCTTGTTGGCAGAAGACCGTCCGAGCGAAGGAAGGGTTTTTTTTGAATCACTGGATGTTCATCAAATTTCCCATAAACAATTGCCGTTTTTCCGCAGGCGCATCGGAACGATTTTCCAGGACTATCGGTTATTGCCGGCGAAGACCGCATACGAAAATATCGCTTTTGCTTTAGAAGCGGCTGGAAAATCTGACGAGGAGATTGAACACGACGTTCCGCAAGCGCTGGAGCTCGTTGGATTAATGGATAAAGCGTGGCATTTCCCGCACGAATTGTCTGGCGGCGAGAAACAGCGCGCCGCGATTGCCCGTGCCATTGTTATTCGTCCGGATGTCGTTATTGCCGACGAACCGACCGGTAATCTCGATCCGCTCAATAAGTGGGACATCATTCATTTGCTGGAAAAAATTAATGAGCTGGGGACAACGGTGATGCTGGCAACGCACGACAAAGAGGTTATCAACTCGCTTCAGCGGCGGGTGGTAACGCTGGAGAAAGGAAGGGTAACGCGCGATGAACAGCGCGGGAGATATGTGCTATAGTGAAAGAAATGAAACATTCATCATTGCGGCGTATTATCAAAAGCGGCATTGTCAATTTTTTCCGCAATGGATTGGTAAGCATTGCGACGGCGTTGGTGATATCGCTTTCGTTATTTTTGCTTATCAGCGTTTTGCTGGGGAGTGTTTTTCTTAATTCGTTTATTGACGAGCTACAGCGCAAGGTTGATATCAGTGTCTATTTCAAGCGCACGGCGAGCGAGGCGGACATTTTACAAGTAAAGTCCGATCTTGAGCGTTTGCCGGAGGTTAAAGAGGTTGTTTATATTTCGCGCGATGACGCACTTGCGCGTTTCCGTGAACGGCACCGCGGAGAGGATCTTGTGTTGCAATCCCTGGAGGTTGTTGGGGACAATCCTTTTTCTGCCAGCATCGAGATACGCGCGCGCGACCCCTCGAAGTATGAAACCATCGCGGCGTTTCTGGAACGCGAGCAGTATCAAGCACTGATTGACCGGGACCTAGCGGGGGAACAAAAGATTACCTATCGACAAAATCAGCAGGTTATTGATCGGTTGACCGCTATCCTTGCCACCGCTCGCGCGATTGGGCTGGCGCTGGGGGTCGGGCTTGCGGCGATCGCGGTGGTGATTGCGTACAACACCGTACGCCTTGCTATTTATAATTCTCGCGACGAGATTGCGGTTATGCAACTCGTCGGGGCATCATACGGATTTGTCCGCGGCCCTTTTGTTATCGAGGGTATTTTACACGGCCTTATTGCTTCCGTGTTTACTCTTGTAGCACTCTATCCGTCGCTCTGGTGGCTTGGCACAAAAACAACGATCGCGTTTGGGGGGATGAGCATTTTTTCATACTTTGTGGAAAACATTTTTTCTATCAGCGCGTTGGTTTTCGCGCTCGGCATGATGCTGGGGGTCCTCTCGTCTCTCCTTGCCATCCGTCGGTATTTAAGGGTATAACCAAATAAGAGTTCATTTTGTAAAAGGATCGAATGAAACGACTACAACAGTCATTTGTTGTGTTGCTTTTGCTATTGGCCAGTTGTTATGATGCTACTGTTTTGGCGGCGCTTCTTACTGAACCTATTTTTGGGAGCGCAAACTACACAGAAGTTATGTGGGACTATGTTGGAGAGGAGTCTTGTTTACGCGAGCTTATCACGCGTGGGGACGAGGAGCGGGTTGAGCTCATTTTTCTTTTAAGTGCTGTGCATATTGCTCAAAAACCTCTATCAGAATTTTGTAGTACGAAGCATCTTGGTCATCCAAAGTCTCTTTCCCAGATCAAACAGATGTTTGATCAGTATACCCATTACCGCCAACATTCTTTTTGGCCTTCTCAAAAAAGCGGACGTCTCGGAATAACGATTACGGAATCACACGGGAACATTGTTGTTGCTGGTGTTCCCAGGGGTAGCTCTGCCGAGCAAGCTGGCATTCGTCGGTATGACCTCATTCGACAATTGGGAGGAGTTTCGGTGCACGGTGTCGATGAAGCGGTATCACATGCCCGCGGCATTCCCGGCACGAAGGTTTCGGTATTGATTGAGCGGGGCGGTGTGCGGTATCAGAAGATAGTAAAGCGAAGCACTGTAATTTTTCCAGAATTTGAGTTCGATATTGTGGGAAAGCGAGGATATTTGCGAGTAACATCTTTTGATGCCCCGAATATGATTTATCAAATTGAAGAAAACGCGATGGCCGAGTTTAAAAAACATGCTGTCGTCAGTCTCCTTCTGGATCTTCGTGGTAATCCTGGCGGGGGAGTGATCACCGCATTGAGATTTCTTGGGATGTTTCAAGGGCATGTGCTCGCATATCTTGAAGAAGAGCCGTATCTCGATGCACACAATAAGATTATGAGCGATGATCGAGAACCAGTATGGATTGCGCACCTTCCCATAGTAGTACTGATTGACGATCTTTCGTTTTCTGTAGCAGAAATGGTCGCTGGAAATTTTCAATATAGACGGCGAGGTCTTTTGGTTGGTCGGAGGACTGGTGGGAAAGGAGTTGTGCAAACCTCCGTAATTCTTTCTACTCTACAGATACTTGATTTGACAACTAGCTATTGGTTTTTGCCTAACGGCGCGTCGGTTGTTGGTGACGGTTTGAAACCAGATATATATCTTGATGATAGTTCTTTAGAAGCTCGGCTTTCTTACCCCGAGGCTGATGACTACTATCAAAACGACCACGATCTTCTTATGGGTTTTGCAATTTTGGATTCGCGGTTAGAAAGCATGTCCAACAAAAAATAAACGGCAGAATGGTATTTTCTTGAGCGTATTTGAAATGGCTTCATGAGCCCAAATATTGGCCTTGATGATTAAAAATGATCAAAATTTTGTATTCTATAGTCGCTCGCAAACCGAGCGACTATTGTCTTGTCCAATAGATAACATGTCCGTTAAAAATGTTGAACACCGAGTGTTCAACATTTGTTTCGTTGTTTTCTTTTGCTATGCTTAGAATGTACAGATCTGCTCGCCCGCCAACATTGGGCCACAATCTGGGAGATCGTCTAATGGTAGGACACACGGCTCTGGACCGTGTAATCTAGGTTCGAATCCTAGTCTCCCAGATTGTGGCCTTATGGGCGGGGAAAACATGGTGTTTGCGTTTTTAATCTTACGGAATATAATAGCTAGCATGAACTCACAACTACAATCAAGCGAACTACAAAGCTCTACAAAAGAATACACAGAGGCAAATGCTATGCTGAGAGAAACGCAAGAACGAGCATTGCGAGTTTCCGAGGCGCTCTATCGGACAACAGATCTTTTTTCGGACAATGAGCCGCTGAAGTGGTCTTTGCGCGAATCGGCGATAAACATATTACAAACAGTAACCGCACTTGATACGAGCGCGCCTCTTGAGGATTTTCGGGAAGCGCGGCGTGTTGAAAAAAACATCCGTACACTTTTAGTTAAAATTGAGCTTGCCGCAAGCGGCGCATTTATGGCGCGCAAAAACTTTGAGGTGCTCCGGCGCGAGTATTTGGCGCTCCGTGATCTTGTTGCAACTTCGGCTACCGATTCTTACTTACCCTTGGTTTCACAGTCTTCTTTACAACCATCTTTGTCAGCAGACTTACCGTTAAGCGGGAAAATAAGCGGGAAAACTTCTACATCTATGTTGGTCTTTAGCCAACCACAACAAATAACCGGTATTATGGGGGAAAAACAACCAGTCTCACATCATACTGCTCCGCAAAAAACCATGAAAAATCAAGAAAAGATGCAAATGTCCGAAATAGTCTGCAAATCAATGTCCGAAAGAAAAGACGCAATACTCCGATTTATTCGGGAAAACGGGCCAAGCGGCGTTGGCGGCGTCTCGCGCTCCCTAGAGTCGGGGATAAGCGAAAAAACCGTACAACGGGATCTTAATGTTCTTGTTGAATCGGGGCTTTTAAGGAAAGAGGGAGAAAGACGCTGGCGTCGATATTTTGTTTAGATTCTTGCCCATATTACACTGAAAGTTATCCACAACAAGGGGCTTTGCATGCTTATCGCACCCCATGTATAATACAACTAACGTGATTAGTGGAGGAAATGGCGGGTAAATGAGTGTTGAAAAATAAAGCCGTTTTAGGCTGGCTTTGTTCGCTTGTGGCGCTTGGTTACCTCAAAAATTCGTTTAACGAAACAGAGAAGAGATAAGCAGGCGCCAGAAGCGAATGGTATAAGAAAAATGTTTCTGGGATGATGGAACTTTGAAAAATAAATATGCGCTCGAAGAAATAAATTGAAAGCGATTACGTAATTTCTCCATGAGCATTGGCTGGGTCGATCCCCATTCCACTCGTGTTACAAAGTATGATCGATGGGGTCAACGGCCGGCTCTTGTTGAATACAATTCGATATTGATATTATTCGGTTTGTTTTAGAAACTAGCGCGAATGTGTTTTGTCGAAAACACAGCGTTAGTAATTATTAAGTATTATTCATATGAGCAAATATAAAATAAGAAAAACAATTGCTTCGGTTTTGGTGAGCGTTTCAACTGTTGTGGCCCTCAGCGGCGGATCGCTGCTGGTCCCAATGGTTGCATCTGCTCAAACTGACCAAGCAGCATTGATAGCACAGTTGCAAGCGCAGATTCTTGCTTTGCAGGCACAGCTGAATGCCCTTGTGGGTGGCGGCTCTGCTCCGGCAAGTTCTGGTTCTTGCAGTTTCACCCGCGATCTCACGTTGGGATCAAAGGGTGATGATGTGACCTGTCTTCAGAATTATCTGACGGGCACCGGTCACTTCACGTTTGCGGGCGGCGCAACAGGATACTTTGGTTCTATAACCAAAGCAGCGGTTGCGGCGTGGCAAGCGGCAAACGGTGTTGCTCCTGCGGCGGGATACTTCGGCAAAATTTCACAAGCCAAGTACAACTCGATGGCAGTCGTAACGCCTCCTCCACCTCCACCACCTCCACC
>DATDWI010000017.1:0-5776 GCA_036517415.1 Minisyncoccota bacterium | reverse complement strand
TCAAATTATGAAGGATATGGCAGAACAGTTATTGAAGCGTTTGCAGCAGGATGTCCCGTGGTGATGACCGATGTCGGCATTGCGGGGGAAATTGTTGTTGATCAAAAAAATGGACTTGTCGTTCCGGTTGGAGATGTGCTTGCGCTTACTCAAGCGCTTGTTATTGTGTACAAAGACGAAGCGTTTCGTAAAACATTTATTGAATTGCGCGATAAGGCGCGCTATATAAAAAATTACCACGATGCAGTTGAGAAACTCATACATTAAGCGCAATGTTTTACTTTTACTTAAAAGATCAGTCAATGCTTTATGACGCGAAGTAATGCATCAAAAAAAACATTTGCCGATGAAACTTTTTTAGTGTGCGGCGGGTGCGGGTTTATGGGATCAAATTTTATTCGCCTCGCCTTATTACAAAACCCCAAGCTCGCGATTATTAATCTCGATTCTCTTACATACGCCGGGAACCTTCGGAATCTCGATGGTATTTCTCGATCGCGCCACCGTTTTGTCAAGGGGAACATTTGCGATACGAAGCTTATGACAAAGCTTATGAGGCGAGCGGATATGATCGTTAATTTTGCGGCCGAAACGCATGTCGACCGATCTATTCATGGCGGCGCCGACGCTTTTATTCGAACCAACATCGTTGGCCTTCATTCGTTGCTCAAAGCGCTGCGCGCCTCCCCGAATATCAAAAAAATGCTTCATATATCTACTGATGAAGTGTACGGAGATCTTCCTATAAAATCAAAAAAGAAATTCACGGAAAAATCCCCCTTGTTGCCGAACTCTCCTTATGCGGCTTCCAAAGCGGCTGGAGACTTGCTTATTCATTCGTATGTAAATACGCATCGGTTGCCGATAATTGTTTCTCATTCAGTAAATAATTTTGGCCCACGGCAGTTTCCTGAAAAACTTATTCCGTTTTTTGTGCTCCAGGCGCTCGTAGATAAAAATTTGCCGTTGTATGGCGACGGGCGCAATATTCGCGATTGGATTTATGTTGATGATCATTCGCGGGCGATTTGTACGCTTCTTGCAAAGGGAGTGCCTGGCGAAACGTATGGCATTTCTGCGGCCGAGGAGCATTCTAATAGAGAGATTGTGGAAGTCATTTTGCGTGCGCTCAAGAAATCTCTTGATTTGATCGCGTTTGTCGCTGACCGGCCCGGGCATGATCGACGATATGCGATTGAGGCAAAAAAAATAAGGTTGCTTGGATGGCGCCCAACATATTTATTTTCCAAGGCGCTTGAAGAAACAATTCGATGGTATAAAAATAATCATTCTTGGGTTGCTGATGTCTATGCGCGCACCAAATCTTTCAATCCTCATATTCATATTTAATGTTTGATATCTATTATTGGTCTTAACTCCTAACCCGATGAAAGGAATTGTTTTAGCAGGAGGCAATGGTACGCGGCTTCATCCGTTAACACTCGTTACCAATAAGCACCTATTGCCGGTTTATAACAAACCGATGATTTATTGGCCAATAGAAACGCTTGCTGCGTGCGGTATCAGGAATATTTTAATCATTTCTGGACGAGGTCATGCGGGGCACTTTTTGGATCTTTTGGGGTCGGGCAAGCGTTTCGGCGTTGATTTATCATATGATGTTCAGGAGACCGCAGGAGGCATTGCTCACGCGCTTGCCCTTGCTGAAGACTTTGCGGATAACGAAAAAATTACGGTCATTTTGGGAGATAATATTTTTATGGATACTTCAGAATTAACGCAGGGAGTAAAAGCGTTTCGGCGGCAAAAACAAGGAGCGAAAATATTTTTAAAACAAGTTCCGGACGCGCATCGTTTTGGGGTAGCAGAGGCGAGGAGAGGTAAAGTATCGCGCATCCAAGAAAAACCTAAAAACCAAAAATCTGATCTTGCAGTAACCGGTATGTATTGTTTTGACCGCCAGGTTTTTTCGATTATTAAAACATTAAAACCTTCTGCACGCGGAGAGTTGGAGATCACCGATGTTAATAATTATTACATCCACAAAAACCAAATGTCCTATCACACTCTGCAATCCGACTGGACTGACGCGGGGACATTTGATTCGTTATTGCGGGCAAATATTATTGTTGCACAAAGGTCGCTCCACGACCTATGCTAACTAAACAATGAATCATACGCAAGGACAAAAAAAAACAAAAAAGGTTTTGTTTTTGGTTAATGATCTTGGTATCGGCGGCGTCCAGCGACTGGTAGTCGATTTTGCCAATCATCTTGATAAAGATATATTTGATGTGACGGTAGGGATTTTACTTTCACGATCCAAATCATATTTTTATCGCGATCAATTGCGTCCCGAAGTGCATTTTGTCAATTTTTCTTTTCATGGTTTTTTTGATTTTCGAGAGTGGCGGAGGATTTTTAGGTTTATGAAAAAACAAAAGTTTGATATTGTGTTTACGCAATTGATCATGTCGGATTTTATCGGCCGGATTACTGCATTTTTGGCAGGCGTGCCGGTTATTATTACCGAGATTCAAAATATTATTCCTGATATGCCAAGAAAATTAATCATAGCAGATCAATTTTTGGCCCATATTACCAATGTTTGTATTTCTACAACCCCAGCTATTACTCGGTATGCAAGAGAAACAATCGGGTTTCCTCAAGAAAAGATAATAGAAATTCCTACAAACGCGATTGACGCCAGCCGGTTTTTAACGCACGTCGATAAAAATAAATTTAGAAAAGATCTCGATATTCCGGAAAATGCAAAAATAGCAATCAATATCGGGCGGCTTGTGGAGCAAAAGGGACAATCAATTTTGCTAAAAGCAGCTCAAAGGGTTCTCGAGCGCAACAGCAACGTCTATTTTTTAATCGTCGGGAGCGGTGCATCGGAGGACGCTTTAAAAGCAGAAGCAATGTCGCTGGGTATTACCAAAAATATCAGGTTTTTGGGTTCTCGTAAAGATACGCCGGAGCTTTTAATGAACTCTGATGTTTTTGTCTTTCCTTCAATATGGGAAGGACAGGGATTGATTTTATTTGAAGCAATTTTTGCGCACATTCCCATTGTTGCGTCTCGCGTCGGCGGAATTCCTGATGTTATTAAGCATGAGATTACCGGGCTTCTTTCATTGCCAAAAGATTCTGGTGCCATTGCAGAAAATATTATACGAATTTTTGAAAATCCGGAACTAGCCAAAACGCTCTCCGCTACCGCGTTTGAACGATACAAAGACCGAACCATAGAAAACGCTGCAAGAAAACTCGAGAACCTTTTTGTTACAATGACTTGAAATTTTGCGTTTACCATAGTAGGAATGGAACAGACGTTGTTTGATAAAAAGGAGGGCAGTATGCTTATCCAGTATTTGCCATGGGATTCGGATTTTTTTGGATTTCGGATTGGTTGCTATACTAAACATACATTGAGCGATGCTGACGAGGAGATATTTCTAAAGGAATTTGATAATCAGAGATATGATTGCGTATATGTATTTGCCGATCCGCGCGATGAAACAACGAAACGAGTGGCAGCGCGCAATCAGTTCTTATTTGTGGACGAACGGCTAATCTATTATTTGCCCGACATTTATTTGAAGTGCGGTGTATTGCAAAACGATTCTTATTGTCTTCTTAATTACTCAAACACACTGGCGGTAGAGCGGGCGCGGCATATTGTTGATGAAATTTCATTCGTAAGCCGCTTTACACACGACCCGCGATTATGCGATAAAGCTCGGGAGATGTATACTATCTGGTTCGATCAAATTATGAATGATCCATCTGGTGGTGTTGTGGTAATATCGGAACAACAAAGCGGCTTGCCTGCCACATTGGTAGGGTGTAATACAAGAAATACTGTCGGCGAACTCGTTTTGGTCGGTGTCGATTCGCGTTTTCGGGGTCGAGGCCTTGGGGTTACCGTGGTCCAAAACGCTATTGTTTGGCTTTACGAACATGGCGCGAAGCGCATTAGGGTAAAGACTCAGGCGAGTGCAAAGGGCGCTGTGTATTTGTATGAAAAAACAGGATTTGTGCTCGAAGAATCAAAAGAGATATACCACGTATGGAGGAAGTTTCAATGAAAAAAAATCACCCATTTATCGCCTTTGGTAAACCTGTGTTTGGCGAGGAAGAAATTAAAGCAGTAACCGAGGTTTTAAAATCGGGATGGATTGGTATGGGCCCGAAATGTATCGAATTTGAACAGGCGTTTGCTCAATATGTCGGCTCGCCGTTTGCCGTGTCTGTAAGTTCTTGCACTGCAGCGCTTCACCTTGCGCTTGCCGCACTCGATATCGGACCGGAGGATGAAGTAATTACGACGCCATTCACGTTTGTAGCGACGGTAGGCGCCATTGAATATGTTGGGGCGCGGCCTGTTCTTGTGGATATCGATCCTAGAACGCTTAATATAAATCCGGAATTAGTTGAACGTGCTATTACGTCGAAAACAAAAGCGATAATTCCTGTTCATTTTGGCGGACTGCCGTGCGCGATGGAGCGATTGACCGGTATCGCAAAAAAACACGGCGTTGCTATTGTGGAAGATGCTGCGCACGCGATTGGTGCTCGGTGGAGAAGTACAATGATCGGCGGCATACAAGGTTCGATTGCATGTTTTAGTTTTTATCCAAATAAAAATATTACTACAATTGAGGGCGGCATGATTACTACCGACTCTCGAACACTTGCGGATAAGTTCACAATCATGCGTTTGCACGGACTGGACAATGAAGCGTGGCGGCGATATAACCAAGGCTCCCAACTTACTTTTTCGGAGGCGGTCATGAGGGGGTTTAAGTATAACATGACCGATGTAAGTGCTGCGCTCGGTATTTGTCAGTTGCGCAAACTCGAAGATTTTCTTACGGCACGAGAGCGATACGCAGAAATCTATAACCAGTATTTTGTTGATCTCCCGTGTACTATTCAATATCAACAAACTTCCACATGTACTGGCGATCGCCATGCGCTGCATTTATACATACTGACATTAGATCTTGAGAAGCTCGATACCACGCGCGATGCCATTGTTCAAGAAATAAGAGACAACGGTATTGGGGCAACGGTTCATTATCGCGCCATTCATTTGCATCCTTATTTTAGGCGCTTGGGATATCTGCTAGGATCCTTGCCGCATAGTGAGCGCATTTCCCATAGCGTGATTACTCTTCCGCTTACGCCATCTATGAGCGAGGAAGACGCAACGCGTGTCGCACAAATTACGCGTGCCGTTATTTTACGCCACCAAACCTCGTAAGGGGATGGTGGCTTTTTGTTATTCTTATACTATTATAAATTATCATTTCGTATGAACGATTCTCACACACACAAGATAAAAGTAGGCATTTTTGCTGATGATATTGGGCGCAAAGGCAAGGGAACCGCAATCGTACTTCAGCGCCTTGTTGAGCAATTATTAACTATGAACGATCTTTCTATTCGTCTTGTTTATCTTGCTGGAAAGTGCAATCACGAGTTATGTCGTAGAGCGATAGGCGCCCCCATTCGTTTTTTTTCTTTGCCGCGGTTTTCCGGACTTTTTTCTTACGCATATTTTTTTCTTTTTTGTAAAGAACGATTCGATATTGTGCATTTCCCGCGGCCCGCGCTTCATCCGCTTTTTTGGCTAATAAAAGCCCTCGGACGCACCAAAAAAATAGTAGTGGCATTTCATGGCGCGCCCGAGTCGCGCGATATTCCTATTTTTAAAACATGGCAAACTCGTTTTAATCGCCGGTTTATTGCTGTTTTTGGCAAATATTTTATTGATGCCGGCATTGTGTTGTCGGAGTCCGCGCGG
>DATDWI010000016.1:0-7534 GCA_036517415.1 Minisyncoccota bacterium | reverse complement strand
AGCTCCACCGCAAAGATATCGAATCTGCTGTTTTCGTTGATGAAGATAATGAGATCTTTCAATTGGTCGTGAAGCTTGTCCATAAGAACCACGAACCGGAAATTTCCTTTGTTAAGATTCTGCCGAATGTTTTCAAGAAGGGATGCCGCCTCCTCGTCTCCAAGTTCAAAGAATTCTTTAAGCCGCTCGCGGAGCGATGCCTTGAATTTTTTATTCACCTCTTCATCGAGCCGCCGGATGAACTCGTCAAAGTCCAGCCCCTCGCTCCATAACGCCGCGCCGTAGTCTAGGACTTGAGCGACAACATATCTCTTGTCCGGATTCTTGTAGAGCTTAGTCTCTACGAGATAGATTTCGCCATCTTTATCTACGCCGATGGCATCAATAGGTCCGCTATTCGTTGAGAACTCCCGGGCGAGAATAAGAAGCCGGATGTCTTCCTTGATATCGTAGAGAGGGATACTCTCGGGATTGTCGTATATGTATTGCTGGAGATAATCCTCTTTTTCGAAATTGGATTTTTCTATGCGCTGGGCGTTTTTGCCCTTTTTTGAGATGATGATTGCCATAATTTTAAGCGACTGGCAGGAAACAAAAAGCCCGCCACGGGTCTCTCGCTTGCGCGAGACATATGAGTTTCCCCATATGGCCGATAAAGCAACCCCATGACGGGTTTTCTATGCTTTATCGGTCTTGATGCCATGCCCGCCGGAAAACCGGCAGGTTTAGGCCATTAATATTAAGTTGTTAATGCTATAATAGCTAATAAAATCGACCTTCGTCCATCCTTAGCTTAATTAGGGAGGGTTGCGAAGTCCGAGTTATCTACAGCTCAATTTATGAAAGAAGATTACGACACATTTCCATATTTCTATGCCACCCCGCATTGCAACTGCGGTAGGATTTTAAAGCAACATAAAACGCCGTGGGATTTGAATCTTCAGAAAGAATCGGAATTAAAAGTCAGGGTAGAAGGAAGATGTGACGGGTGTAAACAGAATTACAACTTTGTGATGAAAATATATGGCGGAGCCGACGGCGAGAAATATCTTGGGCAATTTGATGCTTCCGAAATGGTAACTACAATAAGCGGCGCTCTGACTGTAAGTGGAAATTGGAACAGAAATAAAATAATTCAATACAACAAATCCGTAGGACAATTAAAAAGAGGAGTGGCTTTGAAAAATGAACATAAAATTATCAACAAAAAGCCGTTCTAAGTTGTCCACATCGGCGTTTGGCTTCTTGCCAAAAATGGACTATATTAAAAATAGTATCGAATATTAGCGGGGGACGTTAGAGTCCTTAAGTGGAACGTTAGAGCCTCTGCCGGTAATACTAAGTTTAGACTTGGTGAGCCCGGCAGGGGCTTTTTTTATTTGCCTCTTCGCCGAAGGTCGACGGCGGACACAAATACATTAGCAGTGGCAACCGAAAAAATGGCGAAAAATAGGAAAAAACTAGAATGGCACACCGAGCGACGAAAGGTAAAAGACCTTATCAGATACGAAAAGAATCCCAGAATCTTAAGCCCAGTCCAACTCGAAGGCTTGAAGCGGAGTCTGCGCAAATTTAATTTAGCGGAATTGCCAGCGATCAATGTCGACGGCACTTTGGTTGCCGGCAACCAGCGTATACTTGCCCTGTCTTTACTGGGCAGAGAGGAAGAAGAAATTGAAGTAAGAGTTCCAAACCGCCCCTTGAGCGATAAAGAATTCAGAGACTACTTACTGACCTCAAACCGTAGCGGAGCAGATTGGGACTGGAGCAAGCTTGCAAGCGAATTTCAACTTGATGAACTTCTGACCGCCGGTTTCGACGATAACGATCTTTCGGTCATCTTCGCCGATTCGCTTGAAGTCACCGACGATGAATTCGACGTTGAGGCCGAACTCAAAAAGATAAAGAAACCGAAGGCGCACCTTGGAGATCTGTACGCTTTAGGGCCGCACCGTTTAATTTGTAGCGATTCTATTGACCCAAAAACGGTCAAGAAGCTTGTCCATAAAACGAAAATTGATTTTGTCTACTGCGATCCGATCTACAATATTTCTTTGGACTACAATTCGGGCGTTGGAGGAAAAGCCTCATACGGCGGCACAGTGCAAGATCTTAAGTCTGATGACGAATACAGAACATTTCTCAAACGCTCAATGGAAAATGCGTTGTCAGTAACTAAGCCTGATGCGCATATCTACTACTGGTGCGATCAGAGGTACATCGGTATGGTGCAGAGTTTGTTTTCCGAACTCGGACTAGATAATAAGCGGGTATGCATGTGGATCAAGGGGGCGGCTAACCCTACTCCCGCCGTCGCGTTCAATAAGTGCTATGAACCAGTAGTATATGCGACGCGCGGCAAACCGTATCTCTCGCCTGTTTCTCTCAATTTTGCTGAAGTGCTTAACAAAGAACTTGGGCCATCAGGCAACAAGCTCCTCGACGACATTATGGACTTGGTTGATATTTTTTTGGCAAAGCGGATTTCAGGACAGGAATACCGGCATGCAACGCAGAAGCCTGTAACATTGCATGAACGTCCGATCAAGCGATGCACAAAACCAGGCGACACGATTTTGGATTTATTTGGCGGAAGCGGGTCGACGCTTCTCGCAGCAGATGCGATGAAAAGAGTCTGCTTTATGGCAGAAATTGAACCAATTTTTATTGATTTAATCATCGCCCGTTATGAACACGCGACCAATATTAAAGCAAAAAAACTTAATTAAACAGGGGGCCATCTGGCAGCTGGGCGAACACCGTCTTGCCTATGGTGATGCCCGCGACAAGAAGCTCATTGTACGACTCATTGGCAAAAAAGAGAAAATCACCCTCCTGTGCTGTGACATTCCATACGGAGTCGCGGCAGTTCAGTCAAAGCGCGGATTCTCTGCACTCTCCAAAGATAAAGAGATCACGAATGACCACCTCCAGTCGGACGAAGAGTATAGAACATTCAACCGCGAATGGCTCGAAGCAGTTACACCACTCCTTGCCCGTAAGAATGCGGCGTACATATTCAACGCCGACAAGATGGTATGGCCGCTTCGTGATGGAATGATCGATGCCGGATTCAAGGTAGCCCAGCTCCTCGTGTGGGTGAAGTCGCAAGCGGTCATCGGACGACTCGACTATGCGCCTCAACACGAACTTATTTTGTACGGATGGTATGGGACGCATACATTCAGAAGATCGAAAGACAGGTCTGTCATTTTTTGCCCGCGTCCCATGCGAAGTCCGTTCCATCCAACTACAAAACCGATTTCATTGATACGCCGTCTTATCCTTAATTCTTCCGAGATCGGCGACGGAGTATACGACGGCTTTCTTGGAAGCGGAACAACTCTTCTTGGCTGCGAGCAAACAAAAAGAAAATGTTTTGCGGTCGAAATAGATCTTGAATATTGCTTTACGGCCATAAATCGCTGGGAGCAATTAACAGGGCAAAAGGCGAAACTATTATGAAAAACAACAAGGAGAAAAAAACATTATTGGAATATATGAAGAAAACCCCCATTGTTCAAGTCGCCTGCGAGAGAGCGCATATCAGCAGGGCAACGTACTATCGGTGGCGAAATGAAGACAAAGAATTCAAGAAAGCCGCCGATACCGCAATCTCGGAAGGAGAATCGCTTATCACCGACATGACCGAATCGCAGTTAATTTCCCTCATCCGCGATCGCAATTTTCCGGCCATTCAACTCTGGCTCCGCCATCATCACGCGAAATACGCGGATAGGATTGAGCTTTCCGGAAAACTGACCGTTGAGGAAGAACCGCTGACGCCGGAAGAAGAAGCGATCATCAAGAAAGCATTGAAACTCGCATTGCCGAAAATAAGTAATTTTCAAAATAAATGAAAAAGATAACAACGCTTAGCGAACTGCTGGATTTAATGATCAGGAATAGAAGATTGCGCCTTCATATCGTGAGACGTATCCATAAACTCTTTTTCTATTTCTACTTCGGACACTATATTCAATATGAAATCGCCTCATTCCAGGAAGAAATGTTCGCGCTTACCCAAAACCAAGACGCCGAGACCGTCGTGATCGCCGGATTCAGAGACTCTGGCAAGTCTTCCATTTTTTCCTTGTCGTATCCGCTTTGGGCCATTCTTGGCGAACAAAAATTGAAATTTATTCTTATCGTTAGCAAAACTCATCAAAAAGCCCAGACGCTTTTACAGCAAATAAAATACGAACTTGAGACCAATAAACCGTTGAAAGACGATCTCGGACCGTTCACGGAAGAACGAAGCGGTTGGAACATGACCTCGCTTTATATTCAACGCTACGGTGCAAAAATCATGATCGCTTCCACGGAACAAAGCGTACGCGGACTTCGCCATTTCAATTACCGGCCGCAGTTGATTATCTGCGATGATCTTGAGGATCTCGAATCTGTTAAAACGCAGGAGAGTCGAGAGAAACTTCGCGACTGGATTTCAAGCGATCTGCTCCCCGCCGGTTCAACGACTACAAGACGCTTTTTTATCGGCACCGTGTTAAACGAGGATTCAATTATCAGAACGATGCAACGGCTTATCGAGAGTGAAAAAACCAACGGCGTTTGCAAAATCTATCCGATAATTGACGAGGACGGCAAGCCGCTATGGCCGGCAAAGTTTCCAAACCAGGAAGCTGTTGAACGCGAACGCAGGCGGTGCCTTACGGACGACGCTTGGCATCGAGAATATTTACTTAAGCCTTTGCCGCCCGATCGCCAGCTCGTTTTCAAAGATTGGCTTCATAGATATGAAATTCTGCCGGCCGAAGGTTTCCAATACACGATTATATCTGTGGATCCGGCGGTTAAAGAAAGCGAGAGAGCAGATAAGACCGCCATGGTTGTCGGGAAAGTGTACCGCATCGAAGGTAAAACTAAAATTTATATCCTCCCCAACCCGGTTAACGAGCGCTTGCAGTTTCCGAAAATCACGGAGCGCATAAGAAAGCTGGCTCATTTGTATATGATGCATGGCAAGACCGCCATCGCAGTAGAGAGCGTCAACGCGCAAGATTATATAGTCCAATATCTTAACGATAAGGATTGCCAAGTGATTGGTATAAATCCCAAAGGCGAAAAAAGAGAAAGGTTGGCTTATATTTCTCCGCTAATTTTTGAAGGCGATATACTTTTCCCAACTCGGGGATGCGAAGAATTAGAGATTCAACTGGTGGGATTTGGGGTCGAACCTCATGACGATTTAGTGGACGCGCTTACTTTACTTGTAAAATACGTGCTTGACGAAAAACCTGCGACGCCTGGGATATTCGAATTCTACAGAAAAGAATATGAGCAATTCAAAAAAAATCCGCAGGCGCCCGGAAGCCTTGCTACCTGGAAAAATTTAGCCGACCGGGCAGGAGGTTTTTAGAAAAACATGTCCAGAAAAGCGACGATAAAAGTGAGGCCGGGCATAGACGACGCCATCGAAGCAAAAGAATACAAAGAGGTCGCCCGCCTTTTGGAAAAATCTTTCTTGGAGCAAACCGAAAGAGCGCTTACCGGCGTCCTTAAAAAAGTTGAGGAGCGGCTTGGTCTAAAGTCTGAAAAGGCTGAGAGCGGCGAGGAGGACAAAACAGAGCTTACAGATTTCCAGAAGAAAGTCATAAGACAAGCGGCGGAAGAAGAGACCGAATCGTTGGATGAATTTATAGACGCTCTGGTCATGTTCGGATTTTACGTATGGTCATTCAATATAGGCGGCGGCAATTTTCTGCGTTCAAAGAAAATTCCCCTCAAATTCGATCTACGAAATGACCACATATTGAGAGCAATGCAAGGAAAAGTTGATTTGCTGATTGCCGATTTGGATGAGACCACGAAAAATTTTATTGCCGAGAAAATTATCGAGGGCGTCGAATCCGGACTGACGAGAAAACAAGTTGCGGATTCCATCAGGGATATTCTCCCGGAAACATATGCAAGAAGGGCGGAGACAGTCGCATACACGGAAATGTCTAACATGGTGAACGCGGCAGAAACCGAAGCCGCGGTAAGAAACGGCGCGTTTGAGAAGCGATGGATCACCGTTGGAGATGATTTGGTGGATCCGGAGTGCGAGGCAAATGAAGATGAGGGCATGATAAACGTTCACGATTCATTTCAATCCGGACATACGAGACCTCCGGCTCACCCCAATTGCAGATGCATCTTAGAATTTGAAAGTCTTGATTTGGGGTACTTTTGGGACGGCGGATAGCAATTTAAGTTATCTACTCGGGCTCTCTGGACTCCCGGAGAGGGTTGCGGCTTCCTTGTCTTTAAGGAAAGGTCGATTTAACAGACCATTTAAGGGCAAATTATGGAACAAACAACCAAAGAGGCGCAAAAAGCGGTATCTATCAAATACTGCCTCTACGCGAGGAAAAGTTCTGAGGCGGATGAAGCCCAGGCGCTTTCAATCGATTCGCAGATCAGAGAAATGCTGGAACTTGCCCAAAGAGAAAATCTTGAAGTGGTCGAGATGCGCCGGGAAAGCCATTCGGCTAAAGCATCGGGAACAAGGCCGGTATTCAAGCAATTACTGGAAGATGTAAGGAAAGGAATATTCAACGGCATACTGACATGGGCGCCGGACAGATTGAGCAGAAACGGAGGCGACCTTGGAGCAGTCGTGGATTTAATTGACCAAAAGCTTCTCATAGAAATAAGGACATACAGCCAGAAATTTACAAATTCGCCAAACGAAAAATTTCTGCTGATGATTTTGGGAAGCCAGGCAAAATTGGAAAATGACCAAAAGGGATTGAATGTAAAGCGCGGACTCAAAACAAGAGTCGAGATGGGGCTCTGGCCTACTGTGGCTCCGACCGGATATTTAAACGACAAGACGCCGGGCAAGGAATGCCATGTGCTGGTGGACCCGGCGCGAGCGCCAGCCATTAAGCAAATGTTTGAAAAAGTAGGGCACGAACGCTGGAGCGGACGCAGGGTGTATAAATGGCTCAAAGAAGATGTGAAATTTGTCAGCAGGCGCGGCAAGCATCTTAACGTGAGCACGATATACAACCTGCTGAAAACTTCTTTCTATTACGGGATGTTTGAATATCCGAAAGGTAGCGGCAGTTGGTATCAAGGCCGGCATGTGCCGATTATCACGAAAGAATTATTCCAATTGGTTCAGGAAAAAATCGCGGAAGAAAACAAGCCCAGGTCGCATTCCAATGATTTCACATTCACTAAGCTAATGATCTGCGGATATTGCGAATCAGGAATTACAGCGCAGGAAAAAACAAAAAATATTTCAGACGGCTCGGTGCATGTCTATATTTACTACAGCTGCACGCGGCACAAAGACCATTACTGCAAAAATCCCTACATACGCGAAAACGCTCTGGTAACCCAGCTGCTGGAACTTATAGATACGATAAGCATCGATGCGATCGGGGCCAGGCACATAATAGACAGAGAAATTGACCGGTACAATAAATTGAGAGCGAACGTATTGGGGATCAAAGAAAAAGAAAAGGAGCGTAAAATTGACGTGAGAACTTACGCGAAGCACATGCTGAAAGAAGGAACGGCG
>DATDWI010000015.1:0-3984 GCA_036517415.1 Minisyncoccota bacterium | reverse complement strand
TTTTTTTTGTTATCCTCGAAAGAGGATAGAGATGCCCCGGAGGGGCTTTTTTTCTTGGTATGGCCACGCCAATTCGCGAGACATTTACGTTTGATGATGTGTTATTAGTACCGCGCAGATCTGCGGTCTTTTCGCGAAAAGATGTTGCTACCCGCGCGCAATTTTCTCGCACTATTACGCTCAATATTCCTCTTGTTGCGGCAAATATGGATACGGTCACCGAATCGCGCATGGCGCGCTTTATGGCTGAAACAGGTGGTATCGGTATTATTCATCGTTTCTTGCCCATTGATCAGCAAGCAGAAGAAGTGCGAAAAGTTAAGCGCGCGGAAAATGTTGTCATTGAAGATCCGTATGTTATAGGCCCTAAACAAGTTGTTGCGGATGCGGAGCGCATCATGCGCGAACGCGGCGTCTCGGGGCTTCCTGTTATTGATGATGCAAAACGCATTGTCGGAATTATCACGCGGCGCGACACGCTCTTTACGCAAAACAAACAAACACCCATTGCACGCGCAATGACCAAGCGGGTCATTACGGCGCCCCGGCGCGTGGCGCAAAAAACAGCACGCGATATTTTATTTACGCATCGAATCGAAAAACTGCCCCTTGTTGACCAAAAAGGGAAATTACGAGGCCTGATCACACTCAAGGATGTATTGCGCCAAGGAGTTCCTTCGACTGCTTCAAAAGACCGGAGGGGGCGGTTGTTGGTTGGCGCGGCAGTAGGAGTGAAAGAAGAAACAAACAGTCGTGCGCGGGCGCTTCTCGAAGCCGGAGTTGATGTATTGGTGATTGATATTGCACACGGGCATAACACGCGCGCCATCGAAACGATAAAAAAACTCAAGCGCGCATTTCGCGGCGTCGAGATTGTCGGAGGAAACGTGGCAACTCTCCCGGGCGCGCTTGATCTCATGAAAGCGGGTGTCGATGCGGTCAAGGTTGGCGTAGGGCCGGGAGCAGCGTGCATTACGCGCGTCGTAACGGGAGTAGGGGTGCCGCAGCTTTCCGCGCTTTTAGATATTTTCGCAACTGCACAAAAACACAAAATTCCCATTATTGCTGATGGTGGTATTCGTAACTCCGGGGATTTAGCAAAAGCGCTCGCGGCAGGAGGTTCAACGGCGATGATCGGGAGTTTGCTTGCGGGAACCGATGAAGCGCCGGGAGAATATATTATTGAAGATGGCGCGGGGTACAAACTCTATCGCGGGATGGCGTCGCGCGATGCAGCAGAGGAGAAATCTCGTCTTGATGGCAGTCTTTTGTCTAGCGGCAGTGAAGACAAAACATACCGCGCGCCGGAAGGGAAGTCGGGCAAGGTACCGTACCGCGGCCGTGCTCAATTGGTTATTGACGATCTTGTGTCAGGTCTTCGGTCTTCCATGAGTTATCTCGGCGCAAAAAACTTAACTGAATTTCAAAAAAACGCCGAATTTGTCCGCATTTCTCCCGCATCCCTCCGCGAATCATATTCGCATGATATGAAGTAAAGTTGCTCTGTTGTCAATATTGCATTATTTTTTTTGATAGTATAGCCTAGTGGCAGGAAAGCCTTGAAAAAGGAGTAGAGTAATGACCGATCGATATCATAAAAGCAATGAGTTTTGTTTGCTTGCTATTTCTGGTATAAACTATCCAACCAAACATCGGCAATATCTGTTGAATTTAGTACATGAGGCCGCAGTGAAGCACGACGCGGTTATTGTTCTTATTGCCGGCAATGCTGTTGATGGCAAGGCGCTCAAAAAAGAACTGCACGAGCACTTTAGACATGAAGTTAAAGAATTGAAGGAATATAATCGCGAGTTAATTCGGGAGGCAAAAACGAAGGCGAGATTGGCACAACAATTATCCAAAAAGGTAGCAAAAAAAGAACAATTAAAAGGGAAAAAGGCAAAAGGTGATGCGAAAAAAGCGCGCAAAGAAGTCAAGCGGCTTCAAAAAGAAATAAAGAATTCCCGCGAGGAGGCAGAGTCTTTTGATGAAGACAATTTCCGCGAAAATTTCCACGATGAATTTGTAGAACGACACGCGCAGGAGCTCAATTCTTTACTTCCCTCTATATCTCGTGTTAATTACCACATCGCGATCGCGCAAGATGTTTTTGACCTTCCTATCGGTGTAGAAATTCTAGAGCGTCTTCGCGAACTTCGCGACGACGTTCGCCTGATTGGCGCGCAGGAAGATGGCACATACGACCCGGAACCGAAACTTCCACATCAGCTGAAAGGGTTTGGAGAAATTCGTGTAATTTTACCGCGCAAACAGCCGTGGTTCTATAGAATTGTATCGAGCTTTATGCAGCGTCTTATCAACAGTTTTGTTCCTCGCACATTCTCGCCACAACCAGATCTTATTCTTGTTGGATGTACAGGAACTGCAATCTATTTACCCTATTACGAAGGCGTTCCCTCTATTGCAATGCCTACGCTGCACAAGTTAAGCGAACAGCGATCAACAGAAAATATGGTTGGTTGTTCCGTAGTGCGTATTGTTATGGAACGAGAGCGCAAGCGCATCATTTGGGGAACGTATGATTTTCGCCCAGCGATTTTCAATGAACGAAACCTCGCCATTCCCGCTGATGCTTCCGCTATCGAACAATCTGTGCTTCGCGCGTTGATCACATCACCCGCAAGCATCAAAACAATCCTATTCCGCATTACCACGCAAGATGACCGCAAATTGGCTGAAGATATAACGCTCGATCGCACACAGCAAACAATACGGGAACTTATCCAGAAAAAAATAGTTGTGTATAACAGAAAATCAAACCAGTATGCGATCAGCGAACGGCGTTTACAAGAAACAAAAGTTTCGCTCGAAGGGCTTTTTAAGAATTCAACAAGCTTGCGAGAAACGGTACTGTCGTGCTATCACTGTGGATGTTTAAAAACGCTGTATCACACCTGTTTTCACTATCTTCCCGAAAACGCAGTAGATTCGGATATCTTGGTTGAAAACGGCGATGGGATTCAAGGTATTGCGCATGCGTATGAATACAACGGGGAGCTTTTGCCATCTATGTTCGGCTATGATTCGCAAGAGCGAAGCCTTGCGGCAATTAGACGCAGGAATATCTTAGATATTTTTCGTCTTCGATTGACAAAATATTCCGAAGAATTTCAAAAAACCGGGGCTAAATCCGAAGACATTATTAGCCGCTGCTTGATTGAATATCATTTCCAATGCGGCAATCATCCGGGCTGGAAATACTACACGAAACACAAACTAATCTTGGGAGAATTTGAGGATAAACTCATAGCTGGCCTCATTGATGGCATATTGGCGATATGTAATGAGAAAAAAATTACTGCAACGTATGAGCACGTTAAAGCAATTGTTGAACACAAAGTGTTGCGCGTGGGAGAGAGCTTTATGGTAAGTACTAAAGGATTTACTATGGGCATTAAACATCCTTATAAGGGACGGACGCAGTCCAAAAGCCATCGTATTCAAGATGTTGTTGACTTTGTTTGGCGGGAGTTTTTTGGATTTATCGAAAAAGTATTGAGAGACAAGAAAACAAAAGGTTTTGTTCTTACGAATGTGGCAAACTTCCACGAAGCGGCGGCTGTTCATGTTACTAAGTTTGGTCGCACTGCGTTAGGCCTGATGACCGGCGCGCAATTAAAAGACACACGATTTGAAAGTCATATGGATAAGGTAGTTGATCACGGAACCGCGAATGTTCTTGTGGTTAAAAATGAAGACGACCGTTTGTTATATAGCGAAGTAGAATTTGATGATCGTATCCATCCTGACGACGAAAAAATATGCTTTGCAGATAAAGTTATGACCTCTGATGTTTTAGAGCTTTGCCAAATGCTCGATCGGGAATCGAAACTTCCTTGGCGGTATTAATATAGGCATTTTGAATGCCCCCAACTCCATGGGGGCTTTTTAATTTGCAAAAAAGCCCCTATCGGGGCTTAAGCAAAATACGGTTTCATGCGTTTGACGGTGTCTTGCCAAAGC
>DATDWI010000014.1:0-15609 GCA_036517415.1 Minisyncoccota bacterium | reverse complement strand
CATTTTTTGATACCACAGCGGTTGAAATGGTTATTGTGGGTCAGCAGGAGGTGCAAAGCGGCGATCGCATTGTCTGGACTGTTGAGGCGGTAAACAAAAATACGGTGGCGCTCGAGAGCGCGGCGATCATTTTTAATTATCCCGAGGGTGCGCGAACGTTGCAAGGAACGGAAGCGCAGGTGGTAGCGCGTGAGCGTAGAGAATTGGGCGCGGTGTTTCCGGGAGAATACGCGCGCGCAACGTTCGATGCGTATGTTTTTGGAGGCCAGCGTCAAGAGAAAAAAGTCTCTGCGCTCATCGAGTTTCGGCCGGCAGGAGCAAGCGCGACATTTGCAAAAACAGCCGAATTTTCATTTACCATTGTTCGTTCCCCTGTCTCGGTCTCTATTGATATTCCTTCCGACGTACGTTCAGGACAGCAATTGTCGATTGTTGTTCATTATGCATCGCAAGCGGATTACATGGTATCCGATGTTGGGGTAGCGCTTATGCTGCCAAGCGAATTTGTTTTTGATCGTGCCGACCCCCGCGAGCTAAAAAAGGAATTACAACCAGAGGGGACGATGATAGTGTGGCGGTTGGGCGATATTCGTTCCGCAGAATCAGGGTCTCTGCGGGTGGAAGGGGAGATGGGAGGAAAGGAACTTGATCCAAAGAGTTTTCGCGCGGTTATTGGAGTGATGGATCCAAAGAATAATACTGTTGCACAGACGTATGACGACGTGACCGTGGCTACGACGCTTCGTCCGCCATTTTTGGAAGTACGAATAGAATCGAGCAGTGTTGTCCAGCCGGACGGAGAAGCAACCGTTCGAGTGTTTTGGCGCAACAATTTGCCGGTTGAAGTGCGAAATCCAATCTTAGAAGTTGTGGGGAAAGGAGACGCATTAAACCCTCTTAGTCTTCAACCCAGCGCCGGATCGTTTCGCGAAAATGCTATGATTTGGCAGGCCTCGTCGTACTCGCCCTTTCAACTTATTCCTCCGGGAGGGTCTGGCGTTGTTGATTTTAAGTTCAAAACGAAGAGCAATCTCGCTCGCGGCCCCAAAGACCCGCGGCCTACCGCAATGTTTGTCGCGACGTTTCGCCCCACGGCGGATATCGCTGGTTTTGAGGGTGTAGAGGTAAGCGGGTCTGATTCATTTGAAGTGAAGGTGACGACGCGTTTTACCTTTGCCACGCGCGGGGTTCATTTTCAATCCGCTATTCCCAACAGCGGTCCTCTGCCGCCGCAGGTGGGGAAAGAGACAACGTATACGGTAGCATGGTCGTTTACCAATATGTCCAACGATGTTGATGGCGTGGTCGTGCGCTCTTCGCTTCCGCCCTATATGAAGTTTAAAAATATTATAAATCCCGAGGGCGCTGATATCACGTTTGAAGAAAGTAGCGGGTTTATCACGTGGAACGTAGGCAGGGTTTTTGCGGGAACCGGTTTTGTGCGCCCCGCGTTGCAAGCAGCGTTTCAAGTGGGCATTGTCCCCATTCCTATTCAAGCGGGGACCGAGCCGGCGCTGCTTCGCCAAAGCACTGCTTCTGGCCGTGACACGTTTACTAACCAAGAATTTCGCTTAACGTCTCCCGACATTACCACTACCTTGCGCGACGATCCTGCCGTTACCTCTCAACAACGAAAAGTAATACCCGCGCTATGACCAAACTTGAAACAATCGTAAGTTTGTGCAAACGACGGGGGTTTATTTTCCCGGGGTCGGAAATTTATGGCGGGCTCTCGGGTATTTATGATTACGGGCCGCTCGGCGTCGAATTACGCCACAATATCAAGCAGTATTTTTGGAATAAGTTTATCGCGGAGCGCGATGATGTGTATGGGATGAGTGCCGCGATAATAATGCCGTCGCGCGTGTGGGAGGCCTCTGGCCACACCAGTGCCGCCGGCCTTGTTGACCTACTTGTTGAATGTAAAATATGCCACGAGCGCGTGCGCGCGGATCAGCCCGAAGCGATACAAGAGCACGAACACGTTCATGCACAAGAGAACAAGACAATAGAGTGGTCCGAGCCAAAGGTATTTAATTTGCTTGTTGCGTCCCGGCTTGGTGCGTCAGAAGAAACAGCGACGCCTGTTTATTTGCGAGGAGAAATTACACAGGGCGCACACGTTAATTTTAAGAATATTCTTGATTCAATGCATCCCAAGCTCCCATTTGGTATCGGGCAAATTGGAAAAGCATTTCGCAACGAGATTACTCCTCGCGACTTTCTATTTCGTCAAAGAGAGTTTGAGCAGATGGAGTTGCAATATTACATAAAACCCGACGAAGCCGTGGGACGCGAAACATTTGAATATTGGCAGCAATTTGCGTTGGATTGGTATTATGGTCTCGGTTTTCGCAAAGATAGTTTGCGGTTGCGGCAACATGAGCCCAATGAGCGCGCGCATTATTTGAAAGACGGTTGGGACATCGAGTACAATACGCCTTTTGCCGGCTGGAAAGAAGCATGGGGGATTCATCATCGCGGCGATTGGGATCTTCGGCGTCACAGCGAATTTTCCAAAACAGACCTCTCTTATTACGATGAAGCAAGTAAGGATCGATTTATTCCGTGGGATATTGAGTGTTCCGGCGGCGTAGATCGCGCAGTTCTTTTTGTTCTTCTCGAGGCCTATCAAGAAGATGAGATGAACGGTGAAAAACGCGTTGTGTTAAAATTACATCCGCGTCTTGCGCCGGTAAAAGTCGCGGCGTTTCCACTGGTTTCCAATAAAGAAAATATTGTTGCCAAAGCCCGCGAAGTTTTTGATAATCTTCGCAAGCAACTAACCACTAGCCACCATTCACTATCCACTGTTTTCGATGACATTGGTAACATCGGCAAACGGTACCGCCGCCAAGATGAGATCGGGACTCCCTGGTGCGTGACGATTGATTATCAGACGCTGGATGACAATACCGTCACCATCCGCGACCGCGACACCGGCAAACAAGAGCGACACAACATCGCTGATCTTGACAAATATTTTAAGGACATGCTAGAAAATTGACAAGCCGGGCTTGTCAATTTTTTCTTACCAGAAGAGATCCTAAAAACACTATTATACCCAAGAGGACGATGGTGGGGCCGGGGAGGAAATGGTACGTGTTGGCAGTGAAGATGCCGATAGTTGCGATAAGTCCTCCGAGAATTGTTGAAGCAACAATGTATCCGCGCATGCTGCGCGCAATATTTCGCGCGGCAAGCGCGGGGATGATAGTCAGCGCCCCCATCAAAAGAGTTCCGACCAGCTTAATGCCAAGCGCGACGATAACCGCAAATAGCACCAGCAGCAGGAGCTCGTAACGCTCTCCAATTCTGTTTGCCTGCGCAAGCTCGCGTGAGATATTCCGAAACGCAAACTGTTTTGCAAATCGAAATACCAAAAACGCAAATCCCAATGCAAGAGCTACAATAACAATCAATGACGGAAGCGGTAATTCGGGAAATTCGCCAAAGAGCGATTCAATAATTTCTTGGTCCGGAATGGTCAAAATTCCTACCGCCAAACTCGCGGTAAACAAAATACCAATCAGCGCGTCAGTAGGAAGGTTTGTTTTTGTGCGTAGATACCATACTACGAGCGCGGCACCGACTAAAAATACCAATGCTCCAAAAAATGGATCGATGCTGTAGGCAAATGCCAGAGCGATGCCGGGAAGCGCCACATGCGAGAGCGCATCTCCGGCCAGCGCAAGGCGCTCAAGGACTACAAACGCGCCAATACTACCGGAAGCAATTCCGACCGATGCAGCGATTAATAATGCTTGAAGTAGCGTGAATTCCATCATTTTTGATTTTCCAAATGGTGATAATACGCTCCTTCGCCGTAGAGCGATGCAAGATCGTGCGGATTGAGCACATCGCGCGGCGCTCCGTGGCATTTCATTTCTTTGTTGATGCAGATGACGCGCTGGGCATAGCGATAAATAATATTAAGATCGTGCGAAATTAAAAGAACGGCAACGCCGCGCTCATCTTGCAATTTATGGACGAGGTGGTATATTGTTTCTTCTGCTCCCACATCAATGCCGGCAGTGGGCTCGTCAAAAAGTAATACATCGGGGTGATGGAGCATCGCCCATGCGATCAAAATTCGCTGGAGTTGTCCGCCCGAGAGCTCGGCAACGGGACGCACAAGAATGGAATCAGAAAGTCCAACCAAGGAAAGCTCATGGTTGAGGTGACTGACGGTGTTTTTATCGGGCGACCAGAAGTTTCCGCACTGCAGTAGAAAAAATTCTTTGACGGTAAGCGGGGTTTCGTGGTAGACGGCGAGTTTCTGAGGAACATAACCAATGCGAATACCCGATTTCCATTCGATAACGCCTTGGTAGGGAATAAGTCCCAAGAGCGCTCGGAACAGAACCGTTTTGCCGGCGCCATTGGGGCCAATGATCGCAACCGCGTCATTTTTATTGACCTCAAAAGAAATATTATGGAGTACCGTTTCGTGATCAAACGACACCGATAAATTTTCTACTTTTAATACAATGTCCGAATTCGATTCCATATGTGTTAGTATAAATGATGTTATCCAAAAAGAAAACTGTTGCGTATTATGTATTTATTTGCTAGAATTGGGTTATGAAGAAAGTCCAAGAAAACTTACAAAGTATTGTGTGGAAAGAAGGCAAATATTATGTTGCCCAGTGCTTAAATATTGATATTTCAAGTTTTGGCAAGACAAAAAAAGAGGCATTGAAAAATCTTGATGAGGCGCTGGAATTATACTTTGAAGACGCTTCTCCGTCTCTGATAAGCCGTGTTGAGCAGCCCGAGATCGTGCAATTGACATTACAGCATGTCTAAACTCTACTCGCCGCAACAGGTTGTTAAATCTCTTCTTTCAAAGGGCTTCGTTTTTGTTTCTCAAAAAGGAAGTCACCAGAAATATCGGAAATAAAGAAAACGGCGTGTACCGCCGTTTGTATGAACTCCAGATCGGGCTTTCGTGAAATATTTTACTTGTTTTCTATTACAGTGATGTTGTATGTGGCGCCCGGCAAGATCTCTAATATTAATTGTTCTGCCGATACCACTACAATGGGACTCCTCCCCACGGGTTCTCCAAGATAGCACGGGCATACGAACGTAAGTATATCTTTTCCTAATTTGATATCGCGCCGAACTTCTTGAGCCCAAATACGCAGACCAACATTCAAATTATTTCTTACCTCTCGTTCAACAAAGATACGGAGCTTTGTATCCGGACTTGGCGCGTAAACACCGTTATTGCACCCGCCAAGAAACAAAGCAACACTTACTATTCCTATCAAAAGAACGCCTTGCTTCTTCATTGTTGCTCCTTTCCTCTTTTCTTCTAGCATACTCTATCTTTTTTTGCAAGGGCGTGCGATAATTTTTATATTCTATGTATAAACTAAAAAAACTCTCATCGGGGTTGCGGATTATAACGGTGCCGCGGCGCAATACCGGCGTTTTTACGCTCTTGGTGCTGATTGGCACAGGGTCTCGATATGAAACAAAAAAGAACAACGGCATTTCGCATTTCTTGGAACACATGTTTTTTAAGGGAACCAAGCATCGCCCGATACCCAATGAAGTAACCCGGGAACTTGATGGCATCGGAGCGCAGTATAATGCTTTTACGGGCAAGGAGGTTACCGGCTATTGGGTAAAAGCCGCCAAAACGCATTTTGCATTGGTTCTTGATGTTGTTTCTGATATTGTCAGCGAATCGCTGTTGAAAGCGGAAGAAATAGAAAAAGAAAAAGGCGTTATTATTCAAGAACTTCGCATGCGCGACGAAGACGACCCTGTATCTCGCGCAGGCACTCTTTTTGAAACGCTCTTGTGGGGGGATCAGCCCGCGGGGTGGCCGATTATCGGAACAAAAGAAAATATTCTCGGATTTACCCGCAGCCAGTTTGTTGATTATTTTGCAACACAGTATTCCGCACATAATACGTTGGTGGTAGCAAGCGGAGCGTTCGCCCCGAGTGCAGAAAAAGACATTGCGCGCGCATTCGGACGAATAAGCCGCCGCCAGTTTCGCAAAGCAGCTGCGGTGCGCGAGCGGCAAAAGGCCCCGGCGGTGACGGTTGACGTAAGAAACATTGAAGCAACAAATCTTATTCTGGGCGCGCGGGCGTTTTCTTTGTATTCTCCAAAACGTTTCGCGCTTGAGATTCTGGCGATTATTTTAGGCGGCAACATGTCATCGCGGCTCTGGAACGAAATACGCGAAAAACGCGGCCTTGCGTACTATGTTCGCGCGCAAAACACCCCCTATCGCGATTCCGGATATTTTTCGGTGTCGGTTGGTGTTGGGCACGATAAAGCGCATGAGGCAGTTTCCATTATTGTCTCCGAGCTTCGGCGTGTCAGAGAAAGCGGTATTTTGTTACGGGAACTGACGATGGCGAAAGATTATATTCGCGGCCATATGCAGATTGAGCTTGAGGACTCCAGCGCCCTTGCGTCTTTTTTCGGCGAACAGGCGCTTTTTGAAAAATCTATCTTGTCGCCGGACGCGTATTTGAAAAAAATCGAGGGTGTTACTGCTCAAGAAATTATACGCGCTGCTCGAGAGATTTTCATTCCGTCGCGCGCTAATCTTGTTACTGTTGGTGCTGGGCACGATGCCGTGGCATTGCGCAGTACTCTAGAAAAAATTTAACGCACGTGTTACGATAATACCATATGCATAAACAAGTGATAGACATTTCGTTTTTTACCATGCTTAAAGTGGCGTTGTTGGGGGTTTTGCTGTGGGCGCTTTGGATATTGCGCGATGTTGCGGCAGTGTTGCTGCTTGCGATTGTTATTGCTTCTGCCGTAGAGCCGGCGGCGCATTGGTTTGTGCGCCACCGCGTTCCACGCGTGCTCGGGGTCATTATTGTCTATTGCGCCGCGTTTTTTGTTTTTCTCGCAACGTTTTACCTTATTATCCCTCCTTTGTTTAGCGACGCGTTTGATTTTGTTTCCAATTTGCCGATGTATGTAGAGCGAATATTTGAGTCCGACAGCGCGTTATTTATTCTTTTGCCCGATGTGTCCAGTAATTTTATCGAAATAGTCCGCGAGACCGCGCTAACCATGGAAGAGAGCATCCAGAGTTTCTTTTTTACGGTCAGTACGGGAGTGTTTTCGTTTGGATCTACGCTGTTTGGCGGGGTGCTTTCGCTCGTGCTGTTGGTCGTCATTTCTTTTTATCTATCCGTACAAGAGCACGGCATTGAAAATTTTCTGCGCATCGTGACCCCTCTTGAATATGAATCCTACATATTAAATTTGTGGCAGCGCGCTCAGCGCAAAATCGGAAGGTGGCTGCAAGGGCAAATTTTGCTCGGCGTTTTAATCGGTATTATGGTTTTTTTGATGCTGACGATTTTAAATGTACGGCACGCAGCGCTTCTTGCGATACTCTCGGCGATCTTTGAGCTTATTCCGGTTTTTGGTCCTATTATGGCGGCAATTCCGGCTATTGCTATTGCTGCGCTCCAGAGCCCGCTCTTGGGCTTGAAGGTGGCGGGGCTTTATGTGTTGGTACAACAGATTGAAAACCATTTGATTTATCCTTTAGTGGTGCGCAAAACCGTCGGGGTTCCGCCGCTTCTGGCAATTCTCTCGTTGATTGTGGGCGCAAAACTCGGAGGATTTTTTGGTATTATGCTTTCTGTTCCTATCGCCGCAGTATTGGTTGAATTGTTAAACGACATCGCTGCCAAAAAATACCCCACGTCCTCATGAGCGAGCTCCGCGAAAAATTCTATATTACCACATCAATTCCGTATTTAAATGGGGCGCCGCATTTGGGACACGCGTTGGAGTATGTGCAAGCAGACACGATCGCGCGCTATCAGCGCTTACAAGGAAGAGATACTTTTTTTTTGACTGGATCTGATGAACACGGCGCGAAAATAGTACGCGCCGCAGAAGCTGCCGGCAAAAGTCCGAATGACTTTGTTGATGAACAACTAGTGAAGTTTGTGGACCTCTTGCGCGCGCTCGGGATTTCACACGATGATTTTATCCGCACGTCCGACCAGAAACGGCACTGGCCCGGAGCGCAGAAATTATGGCAGAAACTTTTTGAGGCCGGCGATATATATAAAGGTCGCTATCAAGGTCTTTACTGTGTGGGGCACGAGGCGTTTATTACGGAAAAAGATTTAGAAAACGGCTTGTGCAAAGATCATCAAAAAGCTCCCGAGCGCATTGATGAAGAAAATTATTTGTTTCGGCTTTCTAACTACGCTCCAAAAGTTCGCGAGGCGCTTGAAAAAAAAGAGTTTGTTATTTTGCCGGAGTCGCGCCAGAATGAGGCGCTCATGATACTTGCCGATGCGCCGGACATTAGCTTTTCGCGACCCTCTCGGGATATTTCGTGGGGCGTTCCAGTGCCCAATGACGCGACACAGACAATGTATGTGTGGTGCGATGCGCTTTCAAATTATTTGACCGTCCTTAATCAGCGTATGCGTTTCTGGCCCGCAGATCTCCATGTTATTGGAAAAGATGTTTTGCGTTTTCACGCGGTTATTTGGCCCGCGATGCTTCTTTCTGCCGGACTTCCGTTGCCGCGGCGGCTTTTTGTGCATGGCTGGATACATATCGGCGGCGGAAAGATGTCTAAAAGTACGGGGAATGTTGTTGATCCTGCTGCGATCGTTGCGGAGTATGGTGCCGACGCACTGCGTTTTTATTTATTGCACGAAATTCCGACATTCGCAGACGGGGATTATGCTGCCGAGCGTTTTACTGCGGTCTACGATGGCCTGCTGGTTAAAGGAATCGGCAATGTGTTGAGCAGGACATTAAAAATGATGAATACTGTCGGTGCTATTGCGCGCACATCCGAAGAAACGCTTTTACGCTATCCGTTTCGATTTTCGCTCCGCGAAGCGGGTTTTACTTCTTACGGAGCCACGCTGGAAGGGAAAGCTCCGGTATTTTTCCTCGATCAGGATATTCTGCCGGCATATCACGCGGCGATGGCGCGCTTTGATTTATATAATGCGATTCACGCGGTGTGGGGGCTTTTTCATGCCCTCGACCAGTATGTTGAAGAATATAAAATCTACAAAATACTCAAAGAAAAACCCGAAGAAGCAAAAATTATGCTTTGGAACGTTGCCTACGCGCTCGCGCACGCTGGATGGATGCTCAAGCCATTTTTGCCGGAGACAGCAGATACCATGCTCAAATCTCTTGGCGTTGAAGACGTTACGCAAGGCGAATGGACCGAATTCCACGCCGGCGAAATGGTGCATTTGTTTCCGAAAATTAGTTAACAAAAAGCGCGCAGGTTTATTTGCACGCCACGAGTTATTTGCTAGTTCCTAGTTCGTTCTATATTATGTAATGTTCCACTGGCTGCGGCCACGACGAGCGGCCATGTTACGAAAGCAAAAATACCCACCATGCTCAACATTACAACTATTTCAAACTTATCCTCAAGGTTTTCGCGCGCATCACGATACGTCCAGGAAACCACAAGAATTGATCCGAATTATTATGTCAAATTTGAAACTTATTGATATCCATGCGCATGTAAATTTTAACGCGTTCATGGACGATTCCGACGCGGTGATTCGCCGCGCGCTTGATGCGGGGGTGGGGATGATATTAGTAGGATCCCAAATAGATACGTCGCGAAGAGCGGTTGAATTTGCAAATAAATATCCCGATGGTGTGTACGCGGCAATCGGGCTTCATCCGATCCATTTAGTGGAGGGACATTGGGATCATCAGGAAATTGGAGCTCCTCGCGGCGTGATTTCTGGTTTTCGATCACGAAAAGAGGAATTTAATTACGACGCCTATAAAGCGCTCGGGCAAGATACAAAAGTAGTTGCGATTGGGGAGTGTGGCTTGGATTATTATCGTGTTGATGTATCTGATCGAAGTCCAACTTCGATCAAGGGGCAGCAATTTGAGACCATGCGCCAGCAAATACGCCTTGCACGCGAGCTTAAAAAGCCGCTTATGGTACACTGCCGCCCCAGCGGGCTTGTGCATGGCACGCAACCCGCCGACACATCACTTACTGACGCGTATGACGATGTTTTGCGAATTCTCAAAGAAGAAAAAGCCAACGAAATCGGCGGCGATATTCATTTCTTTGCCGGCGATTGGCCGACCGCGCAAAAACTCTTGGATTTCGGATTTTATCTCTCATTTACCGGCGTCATCACTTTTGCCCGACAATACGACGAAGCCATAAAAAATATTCCACTCGAACGCGTAATGATTGAAACCGACTCGCCATATGTCGCGCCGGTTCCGTACCGTGGCAAGCGCAACGAGCCGCTGTACGTTGCCGAAGTTGCCCGGCGCATTGCTGAAATAAAAGGATTGCCTTACGATGAAGTTACGCGCGCAACCACAGAAAACGCGCGAAGATTGTTTGGAATGTACGAGGATGAATCATATTCATGAGGCATTATGTATTGTCCGCGAGGCGCAACGGGAAAATCCGCGTCGTCCGCAACGCCGATTTATGAGGGATTTGTATAACACACTTTCTCAAAAACTCAACATAACTTCACAGCGCGGAGCGACACTTGATATTTATTCTGCAGTAGGCTCCCCACTAGACCATCTTCACGGCGTTGATGCAGTAGTAGAGTTTAGCCCGTCAAAAGAAGCACATGAAACAATATGCGTGACTCTCGATGCTTCGTTGCGACACCAAGAGAAAAAAGAAGATAAGGCATATAAAGCTGATGTTTTGGTACCGCTCCTTGATCCCGAAGAAAATCCGCGTGAGTACCAAGAGGCACTTGACAGCATCGCTTCTCAAATAACAGAACGCTTGTTGCGCGGGAGCTAACAAGAGACACTTTCTGTAACATTAGTTTCTATAAAACCAAAAGCCATTCGCGCGAAGCGAATGGCTTGTCACATCATTCATCTTGTTGAGCAAGTCGAGTACATGGGTGAAAGTCAATATAAAATTGCGCTTTTCTGCGCGCATGGCGTACGCTACCACCCTCACGTCCCCAGCCAGAATTTTTCCCTCCACCAAAAATTGTATTGTCGTCTACTTCTGCGCCGGTAGTGCCGCGGCCAATGTACCGCAATCCCGTCTGCGCAAGTGTCAAAAAGTGAAGCGCATATCGCATATCGTACGAAAGACACGCAGATGAAAGTCCAAAGAGATTGTCGTTAACGAGCGCGACTCCTTGAAGAAATTTTTTGATATCGGGCAACTTTTCAAGCTTTCGCGCTTTGATATATTCGTCAATCCAAAAATCGGCATTTACATTGGGGCCTTGGTAATGAGCTCTTTCGTCGTATGCCCTCTCGAGTTCTTGTAGCACAACAACAGGTCCAAACACTTCGTAGCGCATTATATCGTGATAATGCGGTACACGAACAAAAACAGTAGGTACCCACCAGTATCCTTGTGCCAGCTTTCCTCCTTTGCGAAAATCTTCTGGATTGAAATTGAATCCTTCCGCACGCGCGCGATCAAGGGTAGATGGATTGAGAGCATAGCCGCCCATTATTGGATTGCAAGAAATAGCACTGACTGATTGTTCTATTGCCGTTAATTGTTCGCGCGAGATAATTGGACCAAGCTGTGTTTCGGGATCAAGTGGGTCGCCGATCTTGAGTTTTTTGGCGCGCTCTATTACTGCTGATAACGTTGTATCGAATAGCGCATCAGGGATAAAAACCGCTCTTGTGCTTACACACCGCTGGCCTGAATCACCAAAGGCGCCCAAGACGATTTCATCAGCAGCTTTTTCAATCGGATAATCAAACCACATCAGAACACGATTGTGCCCTGAAAGCTCTGCATGCTGGGGACGGAGCTTGCTCGCTGCTTTTGCGGTAACCTCCGTACCCATGCGCCGCGAGCCGGTAACCGAGATAAAATCATAATCCCCGTTTTCCACGGCGTATTCACCAACGGTCTCGCCTTGCCCTTGCAGAAGTTGAACGAGTGCCGCAAGTTTTTGTGCTTGTTCCTGCCCGAGCACATCACGAAGCGCTTGATGAACAAGTGCCGTCATACACATAGCAGAATAAGGGATTTGCTCTGCTTCTTTAAGAACCACTGCGCTCCCAGACATGACTGATGCCGCAACCTTCCAAAAATAAATTGCAATGAAATTAAACGGCTTCATAGCGAGCTCAATACCATGCTCCCATGGTATGGTGCCGGCAAATTTATTGCACAGCTGCGCTTCTTCAACCGTTCCGTCATTATCATGGAGCGTGTTGTGCGCCGCCTGAACCGTGTCCTCGCTTTCTATGATATCCCCGATGCTATTAGAAAGAACCTTCCCGCTTTCGTAAGAAAAAAGATACGCAAGTTCTGTGCGCCATTGCTTTAATAGCGCCTCGAGCCGCTCGAACACACGCCGTTTGTCTTGCGGGCTTACTAGGTATCTCCAACGAAACTGCGCTCTTCTTGCTTCGCGAAACGCTTTATCGATAAATACTTTCGGTGTTTCATGGCAATATCCAATCATTTCACCTGTCGCTGGGTTAGTAACATCGAACCATCGTGCCATCTGACGGTTATCTATCCACCGGCCATCTATATAGCTTTTTCCTTCTAAGCATCCACGCGTGTTATCCGTAAGTTTACAGAAAAGCTCGATAGCCCGCTCGAGGTTTTGATTCATTCGCCCACTCTTTTCTTTCAATGTATTCTGCACCCACTATAGCGCTTAATGTTCGCTAGTCAAGGGCGCAAAAATCTGCTATTTTTATATCATCGCAATGAAATACAATCACGAAAAAATTGAAAAGAAATGGCAGAAAGAGTGGGAGAAAAAGCAACTCTATAAAACACAAGATACCAAGGAAGAAAGTAAGCCCTTCGATAAAGCTCAGGGTAAAGAAAATTTTTATGCCTTGGTGGAATTTCCGTATCCTTCGGGCAATTTACATGCTGGCCACTGGTATGCGTTTTCGGTACCCGATATTTTTGTCCGCCTACGGCGGATGCAAGGATATGATGTGATGTTTCCTATTGGCTTTGACGCATTTGGGCTGCCGGCGGAAAATGCCGCAATTAAACGGAAACTCAATCCGCGAACATGGACGGAGAGTAATATTGCCTATATGCGCAAGCAATTGCGGTCTATGGGCGCGTCGTTTGATTGGTCTCGGGAAACAGTGACATGCGACCCCGACTATTACCGTTGGACGCAGTGGATTTTTTTGCAATTTTTCAAAAAAGGATTGGCATACCAAGCGGAAACGCCGGTCAACTGGTGTCCTAAAGATAAAACGGTGCTCGCAAACGAACAGGTCGTAGCAGGGAGGTGCGAACGATGCGGCGGCGTCATCGAACAGCGGATGATGAAGCAATGGATGCTGAAAATTACCGACTATGCGGAACAATTGCTCAAGGGGCTGGATAAACTCAATTGGCCCGAAGAGATTAAAGAAGCCCAACGAAACTGGATTGGAAAATCCGAAGGAGCGGAGATTGATTTTCTAATTCGTAATTTTCAATTTTCAATTAAAGTTTTTACCACACGCCCCGATACGTTGTTTGGCGCAACATACATAGTGTTGGCGCCGGAGCACGAAGCAATTCAAAAATTAAAAAGCAAAATTAAAAATTGGGAAGAGGTTAAAAATTATATCAAAACAACGCAATCAAAAACAGAACTGGAGCGTCAGCAGGGGGAAAAAGATAAGACAGGCGTTGAATTGAAGGGTGTCCGAGCGATCAATCCGGCGACAAAAGAAGACATTCCTATTTTTATCGCGGACTACGTTTTGGCGCACTATGGGACGGGCGCCATTATGGCGGTTCCCGCGCACGATGAACGCGACTTTAAATTTGCGAAGAAATTTAAATTGTCTATTCGATATGTTGTTTCAGAAGAGAATCGATTGGAGTCCGGAGAAAATGTCCAGCGGACATTTTCTCCGTCGGAGCCCGCGAATGATGCGTTAGATACGGCACAAAGGCGGGTAGATGAGCAAAGAGAAAAATCTTCGAGCGGGTTAAGACGCGAGGAAAACAATCGATTTTATTCTGCATATATTGGTAATGGCATTTTAATCAATTCCGGAAAATTTAATGGAATGAAATCAGAAGATGCGAAGCGCACGATTACGGAATTTGTCGGTGGGAAAATGACTTCGCGCTATCGTTTGCGCGATTGGGTGCTTTCACGTCAGCGGTATTGGGGGACGCCGATCCCGGTAGTTCATTGTCGTCCGCCAGCCCGCCTGCCGGACGGGCAGGCTGGCGGATGCGGAGTAGTTGCGGTTCCGGAAAAAGATTTGCCGGTAAAACTACCAGACATTAAAGATTACCTGCCGACTGGAGATGGAAAATCCCCGCTTGCCAAAGCGATGAAATGGGTCAAAACAAAGTGTCCGAAGTGCGGTAGTAGCGCGGAGCGCGAGACCGATACCATGGATACATTCGTGGACTCATCGTGGTATTTTTTGCGTTATTGCGACCCGCATAATAAAAAGAAGTTTGCCGATGCCAAAAAAATGAGACTGTGGATGCCGGTTGACCGCTACTCGGGAGGCGCGGAGCATACCACGATGCATCTTTTGTATTCGCGATTTTGGATGAAAGCTATGCATGATTGTGGTTTTGTGGAATTGGATGAACCATACGCAGTACGCATGAATCGTGGGATTATTTTGGGTCCAGATGGGCAGAAGATGTCGAAATCCCGAGGCAACGTCGTGGATCCGGACGAGTATGTAACGAAACTCGGTGCTGATACTGTCCGTATGTATCTTGCGTTTATCGGTCCATACAGCGAAGTAGGATCGTATCCGTGGGACCCGCGAGGCATTTTGGGGATACGGAGATTTTTGGATAGGGTATGGGCGCTCGGGCAAAAGCTTTCGATCGACCCCCGTATCGCGGGCTCCCCGCCTGCCAATTGGCGGGCAGGCGACGCCGACTCAGAAATTAAGCAACTTGAACGCCTTTTGCATAAAACCATCAAAAAAGTTACTGAAGACATTGAGGCATTTCGTTTTAATACGGCGATTTCGCAGCTTATGATTTTTTTCAACGAGATGGAGAAATTTTCAGGGAAGTCCGATCCGCCAGTGGGCGGACCGGACTTCCAAACTTTTCTTAAGCTACTCGCGCCCCTTGCCCCTCATCTTGCCGAAGAATTATGGCAGCGACTTGGCAATCCGATTGCCAAGTCCATTCATCAAGAACCGTGGCCGCGATATAATCCAAAATTGATTGAAGACGAAACATTTGAGCTTGTTATCCAAATTAATGGCAAGGTTCGTGATAAGGTGAAAGCGCCAATCGACATTTCCCAAAAAGAAGCAGAGGTCTTGACGTTTTCGCGAGAAAAAGTTAAGAATATACTCGGAGCAAATCAACCGCGCAGGGTGATTTTCATCCCTAAGCGGTTGATAAATCTTGTTGTTTGAAAGGAGGAACGCGATGGGAACAAACTTGTTGTTGGAGTTAGGCGCGCGTTGTGTAGTGATAGAAAAACTACCAGTAGAAAAATTATCTTCCGACGAGTTGCTCGATTTGCTTCAGTTGCATTGTATAGGGCTAGGATTTTTAATGGATGCAGTCGCCATTGGTTGTTCCGGTTTCAATTGTGATTGGCATCGTGGCGCTTGCGTATATCGCAGTTGTTGTGCGTCTGATTCGTTTATCGCATGATC
>DATDWI010000013.1:0-5836 GCA_036517415.1 Minisyncoccota bacterium | reverse complement strand
TAAGACTAAACTGCTGGAGCTTTTGATTCGTCAAGACGTGGCTTATGGGCACGGCTTTTGTCTTATGGATCCGCACGGCGACGTTATTGATACGATCCTAGATTTTATTCCAGAGGAGCGGATAGACGACGTGGTGCTCATTGATCCGTCCGATACGCAGTTTCCTGTATCGTTTAACCCGTTAGCAAACGTACATCCCGAGCTCAAGCATCAGGCTACGCAGGGTTTGATAGAAGTTATGGAAAAACAATTTGGCGCAAATTGGACTCCGCGTCTTGAGCACGTTTTTAGATTTACTTGTCTGGCGCTGCTAGATTACCCGCATGCCACCATGCGCGGCATGATCTCGATGCTTACCGATCGCAACTATCGGCAGAAGGTGGTGGAATATATTGAGGACGATATGGTAAAGCGCTTTTGGGCAATTGAGTTTGCCGATTGGTCCGAAAAATTTGATACGGACGCTATTATACCACTAGTAAACAAGCTCGGGCAATTTATCTCAAACCCGTTGCTGCGCAATATTTTCGCGCAGAAGGACAACAAAATTAATATCGAGGACATTATGAACAGCAAGAAAATCTTGCTAATCAACGTTTCGAAAGGAAAGTTGGGTGAGGAAAACTCGAGCTTTTTCGGCTCCATGTTTATCACCAAAATCCATCAGGCTGGCATGGCGCGTGCGGCAATGCCGGAAAAAGATCGCACCGATTTTTATCTGTATATAGATGAGTTTCAAAACTTGGTGACGCAAACTTTTGAGAATTTGTTTTCCGAATCACGAAAATACGGCATTTGCAATACAGTGGCACACCAGTATACCGCCCAGCTCTTGCCTTCGGTGTTGGCGACGGTGCTTGGCAACAGCGGGACCATGATTGTATTTCGAGTGGGCGGGGACGATGCAGCTAAGCTAGAAAAAGAAATGACGCCAGTATTTATGGCCAAGGACATGATTAATCTGGGCATGAAAGAGTTTTATATTAAAATGACTATTGACGGAGATACGTTTGATCCTTTTTCGGCTGAAACCTTGAGTGTTTTGCCTCCGCCGCACGAAACCTTGCGTCAACAGATAATAGATAGATCTCGTAAGCAGTATTCAACGCCAGTGGAAACTGTAAAACAAAAAATCAAAGAAGAGGAGCTATTTGTTTTCGGTGGCGAAGATAAGCGGATATCGGGCAAGCAGGAAAAAGCCCCCGAGCCAATTCTCTAAAAAACCCTTCTCCGGAAGAGTTTTTTGTTATAGGATAGCTCTATGTCTAAATCCGAAGTGAGGGAGTGTCAAAATTGTAAGCAGGACTTCACGATTGACTCCGAAGACTTTGATTTTTACGAAAAAATGAAGGTGCCACCGCCGACTTGGTGCTGGCTTTGCCGTGCGCAGAGGCGCCTAGTGTTTCGAAATGAGCGTTACTTATACAAGCGAAAAAGTAGTTTTGATGGGCACGAAATTTTTTCCATGTACGCGCCAGATATTCCCCATAAAGTATATGAAAATTCCCTATGGTATTCAGATAAATGGGATGCCTCCGAGTACGCCAAAGAAATCGATTTTTCACGCCCTTTTCTCGAGCAGGTGAGAGAATTGCTGTTAGAGGTGCCACTGGTTGCCCGCGCAATTATCAGCGATGTAAATAGCGATTATGTAAATAATGCTACTGGTCCCAAAAATTCTTACCTGATATTTAATACCACTAACACCGAAGACAGCATGTATTCCAATGGCATCGATTTTTCAAAAGATTGCGTCGATGTTTCTCACGTATCAAAGTGCGAACTTTGTTATATGGGGTTCTGGCTTGTGCGCTGTAATCGCACACTATATTCAAGCAAGTGCGAAGATTGTACGGATGTGTATTTTTCCAAAAATCTTCGCGGATGCAGCAATTGTTTTGGGTGCACGAATCTTCGTGGAAAGAATTATTATATTTTTAATAAGCCCTATTCCAAGGAAGGTTACTTTGAAAAAATTAAAGAATTCAAGCTCGGCTCACACTCATTTGTGGAGAGCATGAAAAAGGAGGCGGCTGAACTTTGGGCAACACACCCCTCCAATTATATAGATGGGGTGCAGAATATAGACGTTTCTGGGAACTATATTTTTAACTCAAAAAATGTAAAAAAGACATTTCTTTCTTTTGAGGGGGAGGATTTAAAATACTGCCAATATTTGCAAACCCCCGGCACAAAAAGCTGTTACGATTACTCGATTTGGGGCACCGCATGCTCGTTTCTGTACGAGGTTTCGCAGGCGGGGCATGGAGCAAATAATTTAAGATTTTGTCTTGCCTGCTGGACAAGTGTTCAGAATCTTGAGTATTGCATGTTTTGTCAGTCGAGCTCAAATCTTTTTGGATGCGTGGGGATGCGAAACAAGCAATACTGTATTTTAAATAAACAATATACTAAAGAAGAATATGAGGAGCTGGTACCAAAAATAATCGAGCACATGAAGGATATGCCATACAAAGATTCACGGGGGAGGGTGTATCCATACGGAGAATTTTTTCCAGCTGAGTTTTCTCCTTTTGCGTACAATGAAACCGTGGCTCAGGATCATTTTCCTCTCACGCGCGAGGAAGCCCCTCGGGCTGGCTATGCTTGGCGTGATACACTGGAATTGAGTATTTCCGCGACAAAGAGTGTGGGGGGCTTGCCCGATGATATTAAAGATGTCACTGATGACATTCTAAAAGATATAATCGAGTGTGCGCACAATGGCATATGCAATGAGCAGTGTACTAAAATGTTCCGCCTGATTCCTGAGGAGCTTGTATTTTATCGCAAGCTACAGATACCACTGCCGCGACTTTGTCCACGTTGCCGAACGGCCGAGCGCCTCAGTCAGCGCACAAAGATTATGCTCTGTGAACGAAAATGTATGTGTGTGGGCGCTGGCTCGGAAAATAGCTTATATCGAAACGCAATAAATCACTTTCATGGGGGCGGGGTTTGCCCAAATAAATTTGAGACCTCCTATGAACCTATGCGGAAGGAGATCGTTTATTGTGAACAATGCTATCAAGCTGAAGTGGTTTAGCCATGAATACCGAGACTAAAAACTGCCAAAATTGTAAAAAAGACTTTCGGATCGAGCCCGAAGACTTTGATTTTTATACCGAAATCCATGTGCCGCCACCCACTTGGTGCCCACAGTGTCGGCTCATCCGCCGTTTTTCATGGCAGGGGTATCGGGTTCTATACAAAAGGAAGTGCGACTTTAGCGGGGAGGTGGTTGTATCCGCCCATCATCCGAATTCCAGACACCCGGTGTATCGCCAAGATATCTGGTGGTCAGATAAATGGGATCCGAAAACCTATGGACAGGAATACGATTTTTCACGGCCATTTTTTGAACAATATATTAATTTAATCGCGAAGGTGCCACTTCCGTCGCTTTATACCGCATACTCCACTATGGTAAATAGTGATTATTGCAATGCTGCTTCCGGCCTTAAGGATTGCTATCTTTGTTTCCGCATTACTGGTGGAGAGGATTCTGCTTACCTGAATACAATTGTTGATGCTCGTAATTCGTTAGATACTTCGTTTTCAAATCATATTGAACTCTGTTACGGATCGGTTCGCCTCAATCAGTGTTATCAAGCGTTTTTTTCCCGCAACTGCGAAGGATGTCAAAATATTTTATTCTCACGGGATTTAGTAGGTTGTTCATACTGTATTGGCTGCATAAATTTAAGAAGTAAACAATATCATATTTTTAATAAACCGTATTCGAAAGAAGAATACGAAAATTTCGTAAAAACTCTTGACTTGGGTACGCCGAGCGCTCTCGCCATCTTTCAAAAGAAAGTCGACGATTTCATAGTAATGCAGCCACGAAAGCAGTTTTCTGGCAGAAAGAACACCGATGTATCAAGTGAGTATATTTCCAACTCTAAGAACGTGAAGAATTCTTATATGTTGAACAACGGGGAGGATTTAAGATACTGCCAGTTTCTTAAAGATGGCCCGGCTGCGAAAGCATACGATTACTCTTTTTTTGGAGATGGAGCTGAATGGATTTACGAGTGTTGCTGGACGGGACTTGGCGCGAATAATAACAAATTTGGGTCGTGGAATTACGGGGCGCATGATATTGAGTATTGCTTCGGTTGTCATAATTCGGGCAATTTATTTGGATGCGTGGGCATTCGTAAGGGAGAATACTGTATTTTAAATAAGCAATACTCAAAATCCGAGTATCAAGAACTTTTATTCAAGATCAAAAAACATATGTCGGATCTTCCATATAGAGATCCGGCGGGCCATATATATCGGTATGGCGAAATGTTTCCCTCCGAAATATCTCCATGGGCATACAATGATTCTACCGCACACGATTTTTTTCCGCTTACCAAAGAAGAGGCGCTGGCAGAGGGTTTTCGCTGGCGCGATCCCGATCAGAAAGAATACGGCCCTGCGACCATTGAAGTGCCCGATCATATTAAGGATGTTATAGACGATATTTTGAAAGGTATTTTGAAGTGTGGCGACTGCGGCAGGAATTACCAAATTATCTCAATGGAGCTTGAGTTTTATCGTAAGATGAATATTCCCATCCCGCGACAATGTCCGCTCTGCCGCGACCGCGCACGGATCAAGCTCTTAAACCCGATCAAAATCTACATACGTACGTGCGCGAAATGTGGAAAGCAAATAGAGACATCATATGCGCCCGATCGTCCAGAGATAGTCTATTGCGAAGCTTGTTACCAAAATGAAGTTGCCTAGCCATGGATACTGAAACCAGACAATGCCAAAATTGTAAAAAAGACTTTCGGATCGAGCCGGAGGATTTTGAGTATTATGCCAAAATAAAGGTGCCGCCACCGACGTTTTGTCCCGAGTGCCGCATGATGATGCGGTTTGCGTCCATCAACTTGCTCAAGCTATATAAGCGACCTTGCGGCAAGTGTGGCAAGTCGACCGTGACCATTCACCATCCCGAGAGCCCCTTAAGAGTTTACTGTTTGCCCTGCTGGTGGGCAGATGATTGGGATGGCACAGAATATGGCAAAGAGTATGACGATACAAGGCCCTTTTTCGCGCAGCTGCGGGAGTTGCAGCTCGAAGCCCCATTTCAGGCGCTCGAAGCCGCCTATCTTACGTTGGTAAATAGTGATTATGCTACCAGCCTAGGCCATTGCAAAAATTGCTATCTTATCTTTTGGGCAGATTTTTGTGAGAACGTTTTGTACTCGGTTTTTCTGAATAATCTTAAGGACTCTTTGGATTGCTATCGGGTAAAAGACAGTGAACTGCTTTATGAGAGTGTGGGCATGAATAAGTGTTATCGCTGCTACTTTTCCGAAGAATGCGATGGGTGTGTGGATGTATGGTTTTCTCGATCGTGTTTTGGGTGCACAAACTGTTTCGGCTGTGTAAATTTGCGCGGTAAGAGTTTTTGTATATTCAACAAGCAATATACAAAAGAAGAGTATTTTAAAAAGCTGGCAGAGATGAATCTGACAAAGAGATCGCAGTTGGCCTTGCATAGGGCAGGGGCACGAGCGTTCTGGCTCAAGCATCCGCACAGGGCCTATATAGGCAACAGCTTGAATCTGAATGTAACTGGAGATTATATTTATGAATCCAAAAACACCAAAGATGCTTTTATGGTTAGTGGCGTGGAGGATTCGCGCTACGTACAATTTATTTCCGTGCCCAGCGCCAAAGATTGCTACGATTATACTGGGTGGGGCAATGATGTGGAGCTCGTGTACCAAAGCGCGGTGGTGGGAGAAAACTCCAACAACGTGAAATTTTCATTTGAGTGCTGGCCCAACTCAATGAATATAGAGTATTCAATTTATGCTATATCTTCTAA
>DATDWI010000012.1:0-6235 GCA_036517415.1 Minisyncoccota bacterium | reverse complement strand
TCCCCAGAATTTCCAAACGTAAGAAAAGAAATCTTGCAAGAAGTTGCAAAAGAAATTAAAGAGCCAATTTACGTTTTAGATGATCAGTCTGCGCTCAAAGTCGTGGACGAAAAAGTTGAGGTTGTAACCGAAGGAGAGTACTTGGTATTTAATAATATCTCACGATGACCAAATATATTTTAAATTCTGGGGGATCGAGAAATTATCCTGATCGAGCAAAAAAGTTTTTTGCCGAGATCGCAAGGGATTTAGGGAAAACACCCCGACTACTTATTTGCTACTTTGCTCAACCGCGCGAAGATTGGGAAAAGAAATTTACTGAAGACAAAAACACTCTTTTTAATTTATTTCCTAAAGAGGTAACCCCAACTCTTGAGATGGCCTTTCCAGCAACATTTGAGGAGCAAATAAAGAATTCGGACGCCGTGTATATCCATGGCGGCGATGATCATCTTATACAGTACTGGTTAAGAAAATTTGATATACCAAAAATTTGGGACGGAAAGGTTGTAGCTGCAAGCTCGGCAAGCTCGCATGCCCTTTCCAAACATTTTTGGACGTGTGATTGGAGAAAATGTATGGATGGTCTTGGTATCTTGCCAATCAAGTTTCTTGCGCATTTCGAATCTTCATACGGTAAAGACGACCCTCGCGGTGCGATTGATTGGCAGAAGGCATACAAGGTGTTAGAAACATACGGCGATAAATCGTTGCCTGTACACGCTCTTAAAGAAGGAGAGTATATTGTTATTGAAAAATAAATCCTATTATCTCAAGATTTGAATTATGAGTCCTATTGATGTAAAAGAACTCGCCAATTTTCTACGCGAAGCGAACAAAAACACTTATGCCAATAAAGATGCACTGAAAGCCGCATCTTCGCGTTTGAAGTCTGAAGATTATCGTTTTGAAAAAGATGGTTTAACTTATCACGATACTTATTTTGGTGGGCGAGATTTCATCGGCGAAGAAATAGTTTATAAAGACCAAAAGCCGGTTTGGGGCGCAAATTATTTTGGTTTTATTCTTGCCGATGGTGTTGGCGAAAGAGGTGTGTACGATTTTCTCCGAAAAGCACTTGTGCAAGATTATGATAATATAATTCCAGTGCGAGGCCCAGCAAAGTTTTCTGATGGCGAGTGGAGTTATCAATTTTCTGTGAGCGGTGGGCTCGAAAATTTTATTGGTCAAGAGGAAATTTTGCTAAACAAGAAAGTCGTGTATCGTTGTTTAATACACGGCGGGTTTATTCGATAGATAACTGTGCGCCTGCGTGGAAACGTTATATCCTCTACAGTATATCCATGAGCAAAAATCCGTTTTTTAATGCTCTCGTGGCGGCGGCAAGGTAGCAGTTGCGTGGCTTGCTCCGCTCATTGGCGCGATCATCATCGCATCACCGTTTCCGGACGAAGTAGGTGTCAGTTTAATGGGAATTTCAAACTTAAAGAATTGGCAGTTTCTTGCAATTTCATTTATGCTTAATTCTCTTGGTATTCTGCTAATTGTTACGATTGCGCAATCGCTTTAATCGGTGTATATTTATAATACAATTTATGCTATTAGTTTTTGTTGTTATTTTAATCACCTCGATTTTAATTCCGGGGGCTACGATTACCGTGCTCATTATCAATACTGGAATAGTTATTTTTCTGTCCGTTCTTCAAATCATAATAGCCCTATTTCCGCGCTTTGAGCCACGTCGAAAAAGTAATATTGGATGTCCGCTTGTTTCTATCCTTGTGCCTGCGTACAACGAGCCGCCAGCGCTGCTGATGCAAACTCTCGATGCTCTATCGGTGCTCGACTACGAACATTTTGAGGTTCTTGTCATTGACAATAACACTAAAGACAAAAATATCTGGAAGCCGGTGGAGGCATTTACTAAGATGCTCGGAAAAAAATTCCGCTTTTTTCATGTCGATCGGCTTTCTGGATTTAAGGCGGGCGCTCTCAACTATGCGTTAAAACACGTCAACCCGAAATCGAAGTACGTCGCGGTTGTCGACGCAGATTACGTTGTTCAGCCGCATTTTTTAAAAGAAGCATTGTCATATTTTGCGTCTGAAAATATTGCGCTTGTTCAGTTTCCGCAGCAATATCGCAACTGCAACGGCGAAAACCGTCCGATCAATGATGAATACCGCCACTTTTTTAAAATTTACATGAATATGGCAAACCATTTGGATTGCGTTCCATCAACGGGAACGGTAAGTATTTATATGCTGCGTGTTCTGCGCGAGATAGAGGGCTTTCGTGAGGAGGCTCTCACGGAAGACGCCGATGTCGGCCTTCGGATTTATGGCGCAGGATATCGCGGGGTATATGTTGATCGCACAATTGGGTACGGCCTCATGCCATATGATATTGAGGCGTATCGAAAACAGAAATGGCGCTGGGCGTTCGGAAATGCTCAATCTATAAAAACACTCTTTTCGCTCACTGGAAGGATTCCGTTTCGATCGTGGCTTGGCTTCTTTGCTCATCTGACCGCATGGGATCACTTGAATTTCTTGCCATTTGCAGTACTTGGCGCTTATACGATCGTGCTTCTTCCTTTCGTGCCGGTAACATGGCTTCATAAACAGCTGCTTACGGTCGCATCGATTTCAATTTTCATAACACTGGTCTCTAAAATGATACTTTTTGTGGTCGCGTTGAGGCATCAAAAAAGACCGTTGTCTCGTTCCTTACAAGCATTTGCAGTTCATATGGGAATGACGCTGGTCTATTCGGAGGCGTGGATAGCAATGCTTTTTCGTGCACGTTCGGCATTTGAAAGGACGAATAAATTTATACTTACCAATGTGCCGAATCTCCTGAAAAATTCATACAAAGAACTCATCTTAGGAATCTGGTTCCTCATAGGAACATACGAAGCGGTGATATGGGGCACGAGAACGATAACTATTATTGCTTTTGCCGTTTCTGCTGCGACGCTCTTTTCTATCTACTATGTGTTCTGGAAAATTTATCCTACGAAAGCTCGCTCAAAGGACATTCTTTCTGAGTTAGAGCGAAAATATCAACGATACTGTGTTCCGGAACATATATGAATATAGCGCTTCTCGCGCCGCTTTGGAAAAGAGTTCCTCCGGAGAAATACGGCGGGTCCGAGTTGGTGGTGGCTAATCTTGCTAAAGGACTTGTCGCTCTTGGTCATCGTGTTTCAACATTTGCTTCTGCTGATTCCGCGGTTACGGGCACTTTGATTCCGGTTATTCCGCGTCCAATGCATGAACTGATCGGCGTGTTCGATTGGAGGGGGATACAGCAATATGAGTTTTTGTCATTTTTTGAATTTGCCAAGCGAGCAGGAGATTTTGATGTTGTGCATAATCATATGGGTTTCCATCCCAACGCGCTCGCGCCGTTGCTGCCAATCCCAATGGTAACGACACTGCATAGCAGTATGCCGCCGGATTTTCCAGTACTCGCCGAAGCATTCCGCGAACAGCCGTTTGTGTCTATAAGCGATGCCCAGCGTGTTCTCGCTCCGGCTTTACATTATATTGCCACCATCCATCACGGTATTGAAGTAGATTCGTTCATGCATCGTGCCGAAGGAATCGGTAATGGTTTTGTTTTTCTCGGAACCCTTTCGCGGAGCAAGGGCATAGATATAGCGATCCGTACTGCGCGCGCTCTCGGCGCGCGGCTTACTATTGCGGGGGACATTCGAGAAGATGACAGGGGTTTTTTGGATTCCGACGTGTTCCCACTTATTGATAACAAAACAATACATTTTGTCGGAGAAGTGGGGCACGAAGAGAAAAATCGCTTGCTTCGGGATGCGGATGCGCTTCTGTTTCCGTCGCGATGGAATGAAGCTTTCGGGCTTGTTATGATTGAAGCGCTTGCCTGTGGCACACCGGTTGTGGCGCTCGCTAGCGGCGCTGTTCCGGAAGTATTGCGTGACGGGGTGACAGGATTTATTGTCGAGAATGAAGCGGCGTTTATTAAGGCAGCGTCAAATATTTCCCGACTTTCAAGAGCTGTTGCAAGAAAAGAGGCTGAAGAGCGTTTCGATCTTTCGCATATGGCCAAAAAATATATTGAGGTTTACCGGTCGCTGATTAAAGTGTATCACCAATGAAGATTGCCATTGTCGCGCCGGTCATGGTTTTTGTGCCTCCGAAAAAATACGGAGGTATCGAGCTTATCGTCGATATGCTTGCGCACGGACTCGCAAAGCGAAATCACTCGGTAACGGTATTTTGCGCAGGCGGCTCGACGATTGCAGGTGATGGAATCGAGCGTGTTGAAACCTCGCCATATCCAACGCGTGAGCATCCCGACGAGCATCGCTTTTGGGAAGAAAAACAGCTCCGCGCTGTTCTTGATCGTCAGAATGAATTTGATCTCATTCACTTCAACTATGAGCCGATAATTTTCCGCACGGTGATTAACGGAAAAGAAACAAATTTGCTCGATCAATTTAATAAACAGGCGGCACTTACATTTCATAATACGACCAACATCCAGCAACATATTGAGTACTATCGTTCCCATGGATCTTTATATCGGCACACGATGATTTTTGTAAGCGAGAATCAGCGGAGTCGTGTTTCGTTCTTTCCGAACGCGCGCGTGATTTATAACGCGATTCCAACGGAACAGTTCCGCGTGGAGGATAAAAAAGAAAATTATCTTTTATTTCTCGGTAGGATAATGCGAGAGAAAGGTATTCTTGAAGCGATTGCGGTTGCTAAAAAGACTCGCATTCCCCTTATTATTGTTGCAAAAGTTGACAACGCAGACGAAAAGTTTTATGAAAGCGAGGTCAAGCTGCTTGTTGATGGCACATTGATACGATACGTTGGCGAAGTAGATTTCTCGGCAAAAGTTGAATATCTGAAAAAGGCGCGTTGCCTATTGTTTCCTGTCCATTGGGAAGAACCATTTGGGCTCGTTATGATTGAGGCGCTTGCTTGCGGCACGCCGGTCATCGCTTTTCGAATGGGCTCAGTGCCGGAAATTATCAAACATGGTGTAAACGGTTATATTGTGGATGATGTCGATGCTATGGCTAATGCTGTGTATGATACGCCAAAAATATCCTCTCAAGCTTGCAGGGAAAGCGTTGAAGCGCGTTTCACAGTGGATCGCATGGTCGGCGAGTACGAGGGTCTCTTTAGGAATATGGTAGAATGAATAAGAATAAACAGGTATTTATTCTTGTAACCGAGCCGGAATATTTTAGTTACATAGGGCTGCCATTGTACTTGTACACACTTTTGCCGTTTTCACAATTCTTTTTGTAATACTTCTTCTCTCTGGCGCGGCGAAGTAGTGGCACAAAAACGAATCCCGAATGTGCTTCTCGAGTAATTTCTTTTTTTGATATTTTTTTTATTTTTACTACGTCATTCCCAATCGGGATGACCATTATTCCGCCCACGGCGAGCTGGTCTATAAGTTTTTGGGGGATGAACGCACTTGCCGCTGATACAAGAATCCGGTCAAACGGGCCTTTTTTGGGCAGCCCTAAAATATTTCCTGTTTGCTCGATGGATGCGTGAGGAAAATGGTATTTTTTTAAATTGTTTTTCCCGAATGTTACCAGATCTGGTATGAGCTCCGTACCATATACGCGCCCCTTTGTGCCGACAATGTGGGCAAGAAGCGCCGTCGTCCAGCCCGATCCAGATCCTACATCAAGTATGCGCTGTCCTTTTTGTGGCTCAATAAGTTCGAGCATAAAGGCAACCGTGTAGGGCTGCGAGATAGTCTGCCCGTGACCGATGGGAAGCGGCTCATCTACATCTGCATATTCAGTATATTCAGGAAGCACAAAATCTTTGCGATCCACTTTTTGAAACGCCTTGACAATCCATTGTTTCATAGGCGCATGATACCACTTTCGAAGGCTATCCCCAGAAGCGGGTTTTTTGCCTTCCTATTGTGTGATAGAATGAAATTGTTACGGAGGGATTTTATATATCAATTTTGATTGCGGGATTTGGCGGAGGGGTTGTGCGAGGCGTTGTTGGTTTCATTAAATATCAGTTTCAGTTTAAAAACACAAAGTTTGACCTTATTTATTTCCTCGGCATGATGTTTCTTTCTGGTGTTGTAGGCGTGCTAACTGCGATTGCCGGAAAAGAACGCGTGGCTCGGGAAACTGTTTGGGAGCATGTATGCGCGATGGTGTGTCAGACAGATGATCAGAGATGCGCGCCAAAATCAGGATTTTTTATGAGAGGCACAAAGCGGCATTTGCGTAGATTCTATT
>DATDWI010000011.1:0-14385 GCA_036517415.1 Minisyncoccota bacterium | reverse complement strand
GCGGAGCTCCGCAAATTGTTTGACAAAGATATTGTACAATATATTTAATGCTCAAAAATAATTTTTCGCTCAAAAACAAAGTCGTTGTCATAACTGGCGCTACGGGAATTTTAGGAAGTCAGTTTGTTCGGTGTTTATATCATGCCGGAGCAATTGTGGTAATAACCGATCTCATTCTTGCCGATTGTTTGAAACTCAAGCGGCGCGTTGCCGGTAATAATGCGCGCTTGATTCCTCTGGAGCTTGATATCACGAGTAAAGCATCAATTGATAGCGCTATCCGCGCAATCGTTAAAAAATTCGGGCGTATTGATGCGCTGATAAACAATGCAGTGCTTCGCGCATCGGCTACGGACGATTTTTTCTCTCGCAAGCCGGAAGATTTTTTTAAAACAACAAACGTTAATATAAACGGCACATTTCTCATTACACGGGCAGTGGCCAAAATAATGAAAAAACAGCGGAGTGGCACAATCATTAACATGGGATCCATATACGGCATTGTCTCAAACGACCAAACACTCTACTCCGCGGGATTTGCAAATTATGATTATTATACCTTTCACAAAGGAGGTATTTTGAATTTTACACGGTTTCTCGCAGCGACTTTAGGAAAATACAACATTCGGGTAAACGCCATAAGCCCTGGCGGGATTTTGTGGACCAAAAGAGGAGGTGGTGCGGCGCGCGACAAAGCATTTCGCGAACGCTACAATGCGCGGGTTCCGTTGGGCCGTATGGCTAACCCGGATGAGATAAACGGCGTGCTTTTGTTCTTGCTCTCGGATGACGCAAGCTATATTACTGGGCATAATCTTGTCGTCGACGGCGGCTGGACCGCAATATGAAAACATCTCTAAAAGAAAAAAATAAGAAAGGGATTGCGCTGTGGAATCGGGCAAAGAAAGTGATTCCTGGCGGGAGCCAACTTTTGTCGAAGCGGTCCGAAATGTATTTGCCGGATTTATGGCCGTCGTACGCAGAAAAAGCAAAAGGGTGTGAGGTGTGGGACATGGACGGCAACCACTATATTGATATGACGTTTATGGGCATAGGAACCGGCATTTTGGGGTACGCAGATCCAGACGTAAATCGCGCGGTAAAAAGAGCGATTGATAATGGATCTATGACCACACTCAACTCTCCGGAAGAAGTGGAACTCGCAGAACTTTTGGTCAAACTGCATCCATGGACTAAAAAGAACGGTATGGTTCGTTTTACTCGCTCGGGCGGCGAGGCGATGGCAGTCGCTATTCGTATTGCGCGTGCCGCAAGCGGCAAAGAGAGGGTCGCGTTTTGCGGATACCACGGATGGTCTGATTGGTATTTGGCGGCAAATCTCGCAGAAAAAAAAGCGCTTGATGGACATTTATTGCCCGGGCTTGAGCCAAAAGGCGTGCCGCGAGGATTACGCGGCACCATGCTCCCGTTTTCGTACAACAAAATTGAAGAGCTTGAGCGTTTGGCTAAAAAATACAAAAATATCGGTGTTATTGTTGTGGAAACAGTGCGGCACGATGAGCCAAAAAATAATTTTCTTAAAAAAGTTCGCGCTGTTGCAAACAAAATAGACGCAGTACTTGTGTTTGATGAAATTACGGTTGGCTGGCGGCTTACGGTGGGCGGCGCGCACTTGGTGTATGGCATTAATCCTGACATCGCGGTATATGCTAAAGCGATGAGCAACGGTTTTCCGATGGGTGCCATTGTTGGGAAGCATGAGATTATGCAGGCAGCCCAAGAGACCTTCATTTCAAGTACGTATTGGACAGAGCGCGTGGGATTTGTCGCGGCGCTCGCGACTATCAAAAAATTAAAAGCACAAAATGTGCCGCGGCATCTTAAAAAAATTGGCGGTATGATTGGAGATGGCTGGAAGCGTCTTGCCAAGAAACACGGAATTAATCTCACTGTTATTGGCCCGGAGTCACTTGTAACGTTTTCGCTGAACTACGGAAAAGAAAGCCAAGCAATACGCACGCTTTTTACCCAAGAGATGCTGCGCCGAGGATTTTTAGCAAATGCGAGCGTGTATGTTTCGTATGCGCATCAAGAACACCATGTTCGCGCGTATCTTGCGGCAGTTGACGAGGTTTTTGCAATTCTTAAAAAAGCAATTGATATCAAATCAGTCCACAAACTCCTCGAAGGTCCCATAGCCCACGGCGGCTTTAAGCGGTTGACATAATACTATGTTCGTGCTACGCATTCTTACAGAATTAAAAATTGAAAGAAAGGAACGCTATGACAGAACCGTCGGAATTTCAAAATAAACTTGAATACATTACGCGGCACGAAGACGAAATATTACCGACGAGTACTCACACCGAAACGATTAAAGCTATTCACGAATTAGTACAAGAAGTCGAAGAACATCATGGCGGCGTGTGGCGGTTTGCCGATAAATCAAAATTTCCCCAGACAAACGTTGTTGAGGCAATTTTGCAAGAAGCAGAGACAAAGGTATTTGTGTGGACTAACCCTGACGCCGATGTTGGTGCCAAGCGAGCAGTTTTTACCATGGACGCTCCCGGCGCATTTGCAGCACTCATGCCAGTTGTTTTTGAACTCAAACGCAGCCCTCGGTACAAGTCCGTTGAAATAGTCGCTAGTAATGTTGCGGCAGAATATATCAGAGAAAATGAAGGAGGGGATTGGTTTGGATTTACGCAAGTTCGCAGTACGAATGTTGCGCCGGGCAAACCAACACCGGTCTTTGTTGATATTCTTTCAAAAGGAGAAAGCCACGCAGATGTTATTTTTGCCTCGCTTACGGACACCAATGGCCCAGAGACGGTAGCTTTGTTCGGTGGTAAGAGTGTTTTTAGCGCAAAGAAACTTTATTTTGTGATGGACGGATGGGGCGGCGCTAATCACGCATTTGCAAATTCGAAACATATGGATAAAGTGGACGGCATTTTTTGTAATAATGAGCTGGCGAAAAGAATTATTGAAAAAGAATTACCAAATTTTCCGCCGGAGCAGATATATGCTACTGGAACTGGGCAAATTGATTCGTTGGACATTGAACATTCTGAAGAGCTGATACAAGGTGGACGCGAAAAACTTGGTTTGGATGATGAAACAATAGGTGTTTTATATCTCGGCGATATTTCTGCTGATTATGCTTCTGTTGTTATGCCTGGCATCGCCGACCACGATATTAGTGAAAAGACATTCGCGCTTGTTTTGGAAGCTATGATAAATGACGCAAGCAATGATGAAACAAAAAAGTTTGCGCTTATGGTTCGCCCTCATCCGCGAAACTCAAGAAACAATGAGCTTTGGCAGAAAGTGGCAAGTACCATGATACTTCAAAATTTGAAAGTTATTCCGGCGACCAACAAAGAGTGTTCTATGAACGAGGCGGCATATGCTTCAGATGCGATTGTGAGCATTTTGAGCACCGAAAACTTCAAAGCGCCATTGCGGGGGGTAGAACTTCGGCATTTTTAGGTTTTTCTGAGCCTGGTATGGGGAAAGACGCGATCGAGCGCATGTATGCTCCGGAAATTTTAGATGCGGTGCGTGAGATGCCGTGGTTGGTTATTGTTTCTTCTGAAAAAGAACTTGCCGATTGGCTCTCGAAACAAAAACGCGCCACAGCGCCTACTACAGAAAGCCAACACCAAAAAACGGCAAGCGAGAAGATTCTCGAAATTGCTTTTGCTGATTCATAATAACAAGAAAGTAAAAAGCCACCAGCGGTATTGGTGGCTGTATTTTTCTCTAGTTTATTCCTAGCATATCTGTATTTTTTGTCAATGTTTTGAAAAATTTTCGAATGTGTTACTATGAAAAATAAAGATGAAACATCAATTAACCAAAAAACCTATTTTTTTGGCAGTAATTCCGGCAAGGAGCGGAAGTAAGGGGATACCAGACAAAAATATCAGGAATTTTTGCGGAAAGCCTTTGATTGCGTACGCTATCGAACAAGCAAAAAAATGCAGACGAATCAGTCTGGTTATTGTTTCAACCGATAGTCCGCGATATGCGGCGATAGCAAAAAAACATGGAGCGGAAGTTCCGTTTTTGCGACCCCAAGAGCTTGCGGGAGACAAAAGCCCCGTTTTTGATACGATTAAACATCTACTTCTTACGCTTCGCGATAAAAATGGTTACATACCCGACTATATTGTACTCTTACAAACAACGTCGCCGTTGCGTACTGTATCGGACATCGACCAATGTATTAATGTTATTTTGAAGAAACAATGCGATGCAGTAATGACGATGTGTTCGACAGAACAACTTTTGTATACCATTGATAAAAACGGGATTTTGAAACTGTTATTCAATAAACAATGGCTTACTTCTACCAATCGCCAAACGCTTCCGGCAACCTATAAGATTAACGGACCCGCAGTTTTAGTTTTTAGCTCCAAATCGATCTTTAAAAAAGGAAATCGCTCGCTCATTCGCGGGAAAGTCGCCGGCGTGGTGATGGAAAAATGGCGCTCGCCTGATTTGGATGAACCAGAGGACTGGACTCTTGCCGAGCTTTTATACAAAAATTGGTATACCATTGCCCACAGAGCAACATTATGAATATCACTTGCGTTGTATATACATTCGGATATAGTAAATAGAAAACATTTATGCCAAAGCTCAAGAAAATGCTCGAGCAAAACAAGAGATATTATAAAAAACTGTATGCAAAAGGAGCGTCGTTTTTACAATACCCCGCGGACTGGATTATTCGATTCCACAATTTATATCTCAAAAAGCACCTACCAAAAGGAAAAGTATTAGATTATGGGTGCGGCACAGCAAACAATAGCATATTTTTTATTGAAAAAGGATACGATGTATGGGGAGTTGAAGTAAGCGAAAACTCATTTCCTCTTATCAAGAAAAATCTGGAACGCAACCATTTTGATCCAAAGCAATGGATGAAGCGTTTTTCTCTTATCTCTCCCGATGCAACAAAGATACCTTTCAAGAGCGGATTTTTTGACCTGATAGTGTCCAATCAAGTTTTGTATTACCTTTCTTCAGGAGCACAAATTCGAAAAGTCTGCAAAGAAATCTCTCGATGTTTAAAACCGGGCGGCCTTGTGTTTCTTACGATGATGGGTCCGGGCAATTACTATATTAAATACCACACAAAACAAATTTACCCAGGAGGGATTTACGAGATTTTCATTGGTGATCCCAAACACTACCTCTACGGCAACCGAGAACTTATTTATGTCGTGAAGGACGAAGAACATCTGAAAGATTTGTTTTCCGAGTTTGAATGTTTGAGTATGGGGTATTTTGATGTAAGCATGTTTGACCAAAAAGGCGGACAACATTGGATTTTTATTGGTCGGAAGCGAAGCAGATAAATGGCAAAAATAAACAGCTACAACGAGTGGGATCCGTTAAAAGAAATTGTTGTAGGATATGGCGATGCGCGCGCCGGACTCATTTTTCCTCAACAGGGGCCTGTTTCTGCGGAAATTCAAGAGGAGGCAAAGAAACTGGCTCGTGAGGCGTTTCCGCAATGGCTTGTCGATGAGATCAACGAAGATCTCGATGCTCTTTGTAACGTTTTAAGAAAATCTGGCGCAAAAGTTTTGCGACCCAAAAAGCCGGATGATACAACATTTAACATTTTTTCAACTCCTTATGTAAGCGCCGCACAAGAGCATCACTACAATATGCGCGATCTTAATTTGGTGGTTGGAAATACGGTTGTTGAGTCGCCGTCGCAAGAAAGACATCGCTATTTTGAAGCTATGGGGTTGTATGATGTTTGGTATGACTATTTCAACCACGGCGGCTTTAAATGGATTTGCGGACCCAAACCAGCGCTGGACGGCGATTATATGATCAACTATTACGCCGATGGAACCGCAGAATACCCTGACGGACAAAAATATATCAAGCTTGCAGAAAAAGAAATTCTTTTTGAAGCTGCAAACACAGTGCGCATGGGAAGGGATTTGCTGTATTTAATTTCTCGCTCGGGCAACGAACTGGGGGCACGGTGGTTGCAGAGTGTTTTAGGGGACGAATATCGAGTTCATACGACTGATAAGATTTATCGCTCAAGTCATATTGATTCGACCGCATTGTGCTTGCGCCCCGGGTTGGTGCTTTTGAATGCGCATCGAGTAACGCCAGAGACATGTCCTAAGATATTTGATTCGTGGGAGAAGATTTATTTTAAAGATATTATAAAAACCCCAGATTCGGTTGTAAATTTCCACAAAGAAGTCCGTTTGCCGATTCACCAAAAACTTACCAAGCTGGGGATCCAATCTTCGGTTGATTCCATAGCGTCGGACTGGATTGGAATTAATGTTTTATCCATTGATCCAAATACTGTTATTGTTGACGAACGGCAAGTGCCGCTGATGGAAACGTTAAAAAAATACGGCTTAACGCCGGTACCCATTAGTTTTCGGCACTCGTATTATATGGGAGGTATCCATTGCAGCACGCTCGACACCGTGCGTGATTCAAAGCTCGAAAGCTATTGTGATTAAAAGTATTTATGACATACCAAAGACGAGATGTGCCGCATGGGATTATGTTCCATCATTTTCATGATGGCAACAAGCACCCACAAAGCAAAGGGTCTATTTCTGCTGATGAGTTTGCCAAACTCCTCGACTTCATCGGGATTGAAAGAATTCTTTCGCCCGGTGAGTGGTTGGAAAAACTAGACAAAAATACACTAAGCGGCAATGACCTTTGTTTAACATTTGATGACGCGCTTTTGTGCCAGATAGATATAGCGTTGCCGGTTTTGGAGCATTATCATCTTACGGCATTTTGGTTTGTCTATTCCGGAGTTTTTGAGGGGGCATTAGAAAATCTAGAAATCTACCGCCTTTTTCGAACAAAGTATTTTGATAGCATTGATGATTTTTATAATGTGTTTTTGAAAAAAGTTTCTGATTTAAGAATGGCGGTGGATATTGATCCAGTTCAAGAAGAGCGCGATCAAAAAGAAAAGCAGAAACTTTATCCATTTCAATCGGCAACCGACAATCGATTCCGCTTTTTTCGGGATATCGTGTTAGGGAAAGAGAAATATGAACAAGTAATGGATTTACTGTTAGCGGAGCACGGATTGCACAAGCCAAACCTTGCTAAAAATTTGTGGATGACGGATAAAGATTTGCTGTATTTGAGCAACCACGAGCACAATATTGGTCTCCATTCTTATTCACACCCTACAGCGCTCGCGATGTTATCGGGCAAAGAACAGGGCGATGAATATCAAAAAAATTACGCGCACGTTGCGCGCGCCACCGGCATATATCCCGTTGCGGTTGCGCATCCGTGCAATTCGTACAACAACGAAACACTTACGATATTACATCAACTTAGCATTCGGTGCGGGTTTCGATCCAATATGTTTCCCGCACAAGAGGCACTGGGACTTAATGCCAGTAATTTAGAATTTGCACGGGAAGATCACGCAAATATTATGATAATGTTGCGCAAATAGAAAATGAAAAATCAAGACAAGCCACGGTGGAATCTTTTTAAGTATGGTTATAAAAAAATTAGAAGAACATACGAGCGTTATCACACAGATGGGTTCATAGGGATTATGCGATGGATTAAATTCCTTGTGCGTATAACAATGCGAGATATTCGTTTCTATCTCACGTATCATTTGTATTACAAATTTAAAACCCCATATCATTTTTCGTATCGTAGCAAAAAATATCAGCAGTTTTGGAAAAATTATAATGCAACATGGCTCAACGAAAGAGCCGTTGAAATCCCGATCATCATGGATATTATCCAGTCATATCGCGGGAAACGAATCCTTGAAGTAGGCAACGTACTTTCCAATTATTTTTCGGTTACGCATGATGTTTTAGATAAATATGACAGTGCTTTTGGAGTTATACGGCGCGATGCAGCACGTTTTATTCCAGAAGAAAAATACGATCTTATTGTGAGTATTTCAACCATCGAACATATTGGTTTTGACGAAACGCCGCAAGATCTCAAGAAAATTCCAACAACAATTGAGAATTTAAAAATGAATTGCCTGAATGAAAACGGCAAAATGGTCATTACGCTCCCTCTTGGGTATAATGCAAATCTTGACGGAATGATAGAGCTCAAAGAATTGGAATTTGATACTATCAATTTTCTGAAACGGATCAATAAGAAAAACCAATGGAAGGAAGTTTCTTGGGATGAAGCGCGAGGAGGGCGTTATAACTTTCCATTCCCATTTGCCAACGTAGTGGCAATTTGTGAAGCAACGCGCTAGTATTATTTTTATGGATGTATATAAAAAAATATTTTTTTGGATTATCAAGGGAGGACTTTTTTTAATCCCGTTTATTCCACTCTATGTTTCGCGGTCGCTTTTTTTTCCGTATATTACGGGAAAAGCGTTTATCTTTCGTACGATTGTTGAGATTGTATTTTTTGCGTGGATTTTTCTCGCCATTTTTTATCCCGAGTATCGCCCGCGCCGTACTGCGCTTTTTTGGTCGGTAATCGGATGGCTTGCTGTTGTAACGCTCGCAAGCATTTTTGGAGAAAATCCTCTCCGTAGTTTTTGGTCAAATTTCGAGCGCATGGAAGGGCTTGCGGCTTATTTGCACCTTGCGGCGTATTTTGTGGTACTTGGATCTGTGTTTAAGAAAAGCGATTGGATGATCTTTTTTTCTCTTTTTGCCGTATCAGGTTTAGTAGAAAATTTTTACGCTCTTTTCCAATGGTTAGGATACTTAGCTTCTCCTCAAGGTGGGCTACGTGTTGACGGCACTATAGGTAATCCGACATATCTTGCGGCTTACTTGATTTTTATTCTCGCGTTTTCCCTCTTTTTATTTTTTGAATATCGGTTTTTATTTGTGCGATTATTGCTAGCCCTATCAATACTTTTTACTCTTACGATTATTTATTTTACCGCGACGCGTGGCGCGACCATTGCCATTTTAGGAGGCTTGTTCTTGGGCGGCATTTTATATCTTATCTTTGCTCCGCCTTCGCCGTTTCGCAAAAAGGCGCGTGTGGGAGTGGTCGTGTTTCTTATTTTTGTATTGGTAATAACAGGATCGCTTTGGTTTTTGAAGGACTCTGCATTTGTGCGCGACAACTCTGTGCTGTCACGCCTCACTTCTATTTCTTTAACTGAACGCACGGTAGAATCGCGCTTTAAAATATGGGTAATGGGATGGGAGGGTTTTAAGGAACACCCGATTTTAGGATGGGGACCGGAAAATTATAATATTGTCTTTGCAAAATATTTTAATCCGGAGCTGTGGAGACAAGAACCGTGGTTTGATCGTTCTCACAACGTTGTCCTTGATTGGCTTATTAATGCGGGCATCTTAGGCCTTCTTTCTTTTTTAGCAATGTTGTTTTGTGCCGCGTACTCCCTGTGGCAAGGATATTGCAATAAAGCAATTTCTTTTTACGGATTTTTAATATTTTTTGTGACGCTCGCGGTATATTTTGTTCAAAATCTTTTTGTTTTTGATCAGATTGCAACCTATATAAGTTTATTTGCTATTTTTGCATTTGCGCAAGCGCATGGGGAGTTGCCCATTGCTGTCCCTGCGCCGCGCAGACAAACATTAATGTACGCTCCTTTTGTATTGGTTATTCTTGCAATTTTCGCCGCAAGCACTGTGTATGTGGTGAATGGAAGAGCATATAGCGCAAATCGAAGTTTGCTTGAAGGGCTTAAAGGCGGGAATATCGGCATCGCGTTCTCGCATTATCAAAAAGCGCTTTCATCTGGTCCGTTGGGGCGATCGGAGGCTACGGAACAATTTGTGCGCTTTGCGCTCACCGCAGGAGGTATGCAGAATGTAGATTCCAAACTTAAGGACAGCGTGTTGCGGCGCGCCATTGAGGTTGCAGAAGAAAATGTTGCAGAACACCCTCAAGACCCAAGAGCGTATCTATTTTTGGGGAATTTATATCAAAACGTTGGTATGCTTGATAAAGCGATAGAAATACTCAATCAAGCAATTGTTATTGCTCCCAGAAAACAACAAGTTTATTTTGAGCTCGCAGACGCTTATATGAGACGGGGATCACTTGAGGATGCGATCCGCGCTTTTGAAGAAGCGTACATGCTTGCTCCTGATTTTAATCAAGCGCAGATTAATCTCGCCGTCGGTTATATTGTGCATGGGGACCAAGAAAAAGCAGATGCTTTATTTTTGAAGCATTACGGCGTGCTTGATGTTCCGGAGATCTTTTTGGCGCGCGTGTATGCCCAGATGGCAGATCGTTTTCGCGGCGAAGACAACACGGCTCGCGCGCGATTTTACATTGATCGTTTGATCGGTATCCGCAAGGCATTGCTCGCAAATAATTTGTCTGACTTGAGTAACTATACCGAGCTTGCGAAAATCTATCTTATCATAGGACGGCAGCAAGACGCAGGAGAAACATTAAATGCCGCTATCGCACACAACAATGAGTGGAAAGACGACATCGAGCAGTTTTTGAAAGATCTCGGTTTTGGGCAGTAGCTACCTCCCAGTTCGGCGGGCAAGAATGGTGATTGTTTTGAGCATTATCGCGAGATCAGTAAGCAGAGAGCGGTTTTTAATGTAAAAAAGGTCATATTGCAATTTTTCTGGCGCGTCTTCCACGGATGCGTCATTTTGCATGTTAATTTGCGCTAATCCGGTAATACCCGGCTTCACCAAAAGTCGAATTTCGTAAAACGGGATTTGTTTTTTAAGTTCCGCAACATATTTTGGCCGCTCGGGACGCGGTCCGACAAACGACATCTCTCCCCGGAGCACATTGATAATTTGCGGCAACTCGTCAAGATATGTTTTGCGCAAAAACTTGCCAACCCTCGTATGGCGGGCATCGTCACCATTGCCTTTTTTCCCATCAAGCGCATCCGCTCCCTCAATCATGGAGCGAAATTTGATGAAATAAAAAGGCCTGCCTCCTTTTCCAACTCGTTTCTGGTGGTAAAAAATAGGTCCTCGGGAGTCAATAGCAATAGCGATGGCAACCAGTGGCAGCATGATAAATGCCGGAACGAGGAGCAATGAGGCAACCGCGATGTCCAATACGCGTTTTATAACTTCAAATGTCCGTTTGTTGATTTCAATAAGATTTTCGAGGAACCATGTCTCACTGATAATGGACACCGGTATTTTGCCCGTTACCGATTCATAAAATTCCGGAAAGTTGATAATACTGACTCCCATGGGCAATATTTCGTAAAATGCTCTCACCAGTTCTTGATTAGCAAGCACCGATGGTTCAATAACCACGATATACACATTCGATTCTTTGATAATATTTTTTATATTATCATGGTCAAATTGACTGATATGTATGGTGCCTACAATGTGATACCCCAATGATGGATTTTTGGCTAAGCGCTTTGAGAATTTTTGTGTCTCTCCCGTTGATCCGAGAAAAAGGACATTTATTTTAGATGCACGGGATGATATCCCCATGAATACAAGACGCCATAGGGAAATAAGCGCGAATGTGATAGCCGAATCGATGAGAAGATTTGTTTTTGGTGTAATGGTGAGCGCTGGGATAAAGTAAAAAAGGAGGACAGCAAGAGCGGTTCCTACTACTAATGGACGCAATACTATCTGTAGGACATGAATTCGCCGTGTGGTAAAATGTTCCCAATCATACATTCCCGCGCTATAAAAAATTGCAATCCAGAGCGCATAAACCAAGGAAAAGGGCCATTTATGGAGTTCCCATATATCATTAATGGGGCTGGCAGAAAAAAAGGGAAGACGATAGCGAAAAAACAGTGTAAGCCCTAAGCTCACGTAAAGTAATATAATATCTCCCAACAGGAGGATAAGCTTTCGGAGGCCGATTTTTGTCATAAAACTATAGCACTAGAGTTATCCACATGTAGCATATTTGCATTCATAAAAAGGCAAGCACATAATGAAGGAAAGGGTTGTCGACCCCTCTAAAGTTTTGGCTTTATTATTGAGTTTTTATTAGCTTATAAATACCTTTCCTTCATATGAGAAAACTCCATGCGAGCAGATTGGTTTCAGTCGCAACAGCAAGTATTATTGCAACGCTCGGTGTTGCGTTGTTGACCTATGCGGCAACAACGATTAGTACCAGTATTACTACCGGCGGCACATTGAATGCCGACGGTGCAACAACTCTCAACAGCGCAGTCACTTTAGGTGATGCGGCAGGAGATGCCATTATAGTAACTGGTAATGCCTCTACAACGAATGCGTTTACAGTAGGTGGCACGCTATATATTGGTGGGTTTGCTACAACAACGGGGACAAGTGGAAATATTGCAACCCAGGGAACCCTGACGGTTAATGGTCTCTCAACTCTCGCTGGTTATGTTTCAACAGCTTCCTCAACAGTATCTAACTCATTGCATGTTTCTGGTATGTTGCAGGCGTCGTCTACTGCAACCGTTTCCGGTCTTTTAAGTCTCTACGGCGGATTTCTTAACACAGGATCCTCTACTATTTCAAACGCCCTTACGGTGAGCGGCCCACTGAATGCGTCTTCGACGCTCCTAGCAGGGGGCCTCTCGACGCTTAGCGGGGGCTATATTTCAGTTGCGTCATCAACCGTAGTTGGTTCTCTTAGAGTGAGCGGCGCCTTTGTTGCTTCTTCTACCGCAACCTCTACTTTTTCTAACGGCTTACAGCTTTCTACCGGTTGTTTTATGCTTCCTGATGGCACCTGCATTGGCCCGGGCGGCACAATCACTGGTTCTGGAGGAGCGGCGGGTCGTGTCGGTTTTTGGAGCAACACGACAAACTTAACTAACGACTCTATCTTTTTCTGGGATGATACCAATAACCGACTTGGTATAGGAACGACAACACCAAACACTGTTTTGCAGCTTACTGACTCAACGCGTGCCCAACTCCTTTTGAGTGATAGCGGAGCGGGAGCTGATAGCAAGCATTGGTATGCTTCATCTTCTGCGGGGAATTTAATTCTAGGCACACTTAATGATGCATTAGCAACGTTTACTGAACGCTTGCGCATTACTTCAGCCGGATATATTGCGAGCGGATCATCAACGGTTGTTGGTCCTTTGACTGTCAATGGCGCGCTCGCTGCTTCTTCATCTGCCATGGTAGAAGGCCTCTCTACTCTGAAAGGCGGATATGTATCTCAAGCATCTTCGACTGTAGTAGGCGCGTTTACTACCAGCGGAGCGCTCTGGGCTTCTTCAACCTTGCAAGCAACAGGCGCTTCTCGGTTCTATGGCGCTGTGAACGCCGATGGCAACGTGACATTGGGTGACGCAGCGGGAGATGCTATTGTAATAACTGGCAACGCATCGACCACCAATTCTCTTACTGTTGGGGGTAGTTTAATTGCTAGCGCATCGTCAACGGTGATCGGCAACTTCAATGCCTCGGGGAAAATAACGTCTGGAGCTTCCAGCACTCCATACGCTGAACTCGGCGCTACTGGTTCTGCAACAACAACGCTGTCTCTTTTTTCGACAGGCACCAGCGTAGGTTCTTGTATTGAGCTCCGGACGGTCAGCGGCGCTGCTGTGCGCATCTATGCAACGACAACGGCAGATACTCTTGGTGGAATTCTCCGTGTCGAGAACGGGACATGTAAATAAACGATGTAGGGCTTTTAGCTAACAAATTATTTATGAAAAAACCCCTACAATTTCTCTTAGGTCTTTTGCTTCTGCCAGCGCTTGCTTTTGCGGTAAATGATGTAACGCTGCAGACAGATACGATTATTAATGCGGGCGGGATCAATATGGTGGTTACCGGCTCGAACGCGACGATTGATTCAATTACGGTTGATTCTGCTTCATTTTCTGCCCAGCTTTCTGCGAACGCGACATTAAAAATTTCTTCTGCTGACCGCCGCGCTTTAACTGTCGGCTTAGCAGGTTCGGTGACATCGTCTGAAGAATGTAACAGCACCGAAAGTATATATACCATCTTAAATCCTTCTAGTGGTTCTCAAGTAAGTATTACGGTAACGCCGACGTCAAATACATGTACATCGGCTGGAGGTGGGCCTGTTGGTTCTGGCCTTGGAGGGGGTGGTGGCGGTGGCTCATTTTCCCCAGCTTCTCCTGTTCAACAAACAACCCCCGCAACCCCTGCTACTCCCACGGTAACTCCCGCAATTCCTGCAACTCCATCTCCCGCAGCTCAACCTTCTCCCGTAGCTCAACTTGTTTCCCCGGCATTCAACCGCACCCTCTCGGTAGGCATGCGCCACACCGACGTAAAGGCGCTACAGCAACTGCTCAATGCTGACTCTGCTACCAAAGTATCATCTACGGGTGCCGGCTCCCCCGGCAACGAAACCGAATACTTCGGTCCTGCAACCGAGCGAGCAGTCAAGAAATTCCAAGAAAAGAACGGTCTTGAACCCGTTGGTATTGTAGGCCCCAAGACCCGCGCAGCGCTCAATGCGCTCTCTGGA
>DATDWI010000010.1:0-16633 GCA_036517415.1 Minisyncoccota bacterium | reverse complement strand
TTTCGGGATTTTTGACCATGAGATGGATCTCGAGCCTGATTGATGTTTTAAATCCAACCAGCTCTTTCGGATCGTGCCAACTTACATGCTTCGTAAAAACACCGTCCGATACATCAATATGCGCCCAAGCAACATACGGCTCTACAAGCCGTACTTTTTGTTCAAGCTCTTTGAAGCTATCGATATTAATGGATGGGATGATTTCAACCATAAATCTAGTGACTAGTTGCTCGTAGTGAGCAGGTAGTGTAAGCTACTTAAAATTTTCTTCTTCAATTTTTGTTATCTTTTCAAGACGACGAAGGTGCCGCTCTTCGTTGCTAAAAGGTGTTTTTAAAAACACGTCGGTAATCTTTACTGCTTCATCAAAACTCAAAACGTCCCCCGCGAGCGTGATGATGTTGATATCGTCATTCGTGCGCGCATGCGCTGCTGATTCTTTGGAGTACGCAACGGTCGCGCGTATTCCTTTTACTTTGTTCGCCACGACGTCCATCCCCATACCGGAACCGCAGATCAAAACGCCCCTGTTTTCTTCTGGGGTTTTTGCAACTTTTTGAGCAACGGCGTACGCGAAGTCAGGATAATCATCGTTGGGGTCTTGAACAAAAGCACCGACGTCCTCAACACCGTAGCCATCTCGTATCAATGCCCGCTTGAGCGCCTCTTTAAGAGAAAATCCCCTATGATCGGCTCCTAAGTATATCTTCATATCCTTCATTATACTTTCCTACGATTCTTTTGCGCCGCAGTGGGGGCATATCGGCAAATCGGAAAATCGGCTGTTGCCGCACGATGCGCATTTTTTCTTGAGTCGATATCCGCAGTTGGGGCAAAACTCACCTGCTAAGTCCAAACTTGCCTGGCATTTCGGACATTGCTTTTGGCGAAAGCGGCGGATTGCAACACGGCGCGGATCAAAAATCTTTTTTTGTAAGTAATACACAGCGCTACCAAATACTGCAAACGAAAGAATCATGCCTCCATAAAACACCATACTTTGTAAAACGCGGTACCGCTGGATCCACTCCCAGAGTATCTCGAGAAGCGACTGCAAGAAAAGCCCCCAAAACCAAAACAAAATTGTGCGTAAAAACAAAACTGCGGCCACTCCGACCATTGCTGTAACAATGAGTGCGTATGGACTGCTTTTTTTGTGAAGCTTCAGGTACCACACAAATACAATCCAGAAAAATGGAAGCACAAACAGCATTTGTAGCAGAAAAATCTTAAATTCGTACCACCGCAACTGGCGATTATACGAACGAAACACAGGCTTATACGCTTCTCGCAACCGATCGTCAATGGCCTTAAACTCGCCATCAAACGACGCAACGCGCGCCGCAAGTGCTGTTTTTTGAGAAAGCAGTTGTTGATCTTGCGCGCGAAGTGCCGTGAGCGATGCCGCAGAATCAATTGGAAATACCGGGCGTACAACGCCAGCTTCTTTTTCCTGAAGGCCGATGCTATATTCCCGCGTAATGCGCTCGATCTGATACCGCACTTCCTTGAGAGAACTATTGACGCGGGAAAGCTCATCTTGGTGCGGTCGAACTTGGTTTTTCAATGCTTTCCGTTCTTTAAATAGCCCGGGGATAGGAGTGTCTTGTTCTAACGCAACAAAAACACATTGATCGTCATCACTGTATGAATATGAATATTTATTGTATTCATCGTATAGCGCGGGCGGAGTTGGCGCAAAAACAATACCGCGCGCAAAATAGCCGGTTTGGTAACGATACGCGCACGCAGAAAGCGCTTGCGGCGGCGAAGGAATGCGCCCGACATCATCTAAAGCACGCCAGCCAAAAAAGAGCCCTGCGATAAACATAACAATCAATAGCACAACACCCGCTTTTGGCGTTTGATGCTCGGACTCCTCAAAGCCAGGATTCTCACGCGAAATTTCTTCTTCTTTTTTCTTCCAAAATTTTAGCATGTTTTGGTCATTATCTTAAAACTAAAGCACTAAACCAACGCGGCGGACGTGTTCGACCAATGTCGCCGTATATCCTGCTTCATTATCATACCACGAATACACCTGTGCTAAATTATCGCCCATTACTTTGGTGAGCGATAAATCAATAACCGCTCCGTACGGCTCTCCGATGATGTCGGTAGACACAATCGGATCTTCAGTAACCTTGACCACCATTGACCAACGCGCGCTTGTTGCCGCATCTTTAAAAACTTTATTGATGTCATCTTTGGTCACTGATTTTTCTAAAACTGCGGAGGTCACGCTCAACGATCCGACAATAGTAGGAACCCGAACCGATGAAGCAATAAATTTTCCCTCAAGCTCTGGTATAGATTGGATTACCGCTTCGGCAGCGCCCGTAAAAGAAGGAACAATATTTACCGCAGCCGCGCGCCCCCACCGTAAATCTTTGCTGTTTGGCATATCAGCAACGCTTTGGTTTGTCGTATAAGCATGAATGGTCACCATCCCTGCTTTCGCAACACCAAAATGCTCAAGCAATATTTTCATTACCGGCGCCACTGAATTCGTTGTACACGACGCGTTGCATGTCATTGAGTGTTTGCCGTCAAAACGATCATCGTTGACTCCGACAAGCGCGGTTACCACATCACCGTGACCAGGCGCAGTAATAACAACACGCTTTGCGCCGGCGTTAAGATGAGCTTTTGCTTTTGCGCCATCGGTAAAAAACCCGGTGGATTCTACAACAATATCCACACCCAAATCTCGCCATGGGAGATTCGCGGGGTCCTTTTCGGCAAAGACCCGCACACTCTTTCCGTCTATTACAATAGCATCCGCCACGCTTTCAATATTTTTTGGATAGCGCCCATACACCGAATCGTATTTCAGCAAATACGCCAGCGTTTTGGTATCGGTAAGATCGTTGATTGCCGCAATATCAAATCCTTCAGTACCATATGCGACTCGGAAAAATGACCTCCCAATTCGGCCAAAGCCATTGATGGCAATCTTTATTGTTTTCATATTCTCATAATACCAAAGAATGACTCGACAAGCAAAACGCTTGCCAAACATCGCCTGGTTATGCTTTACTAGAAACAGATCAAGTAACGAGGAGTATTTGAATGCTTATCGTCGGCATTGTCGGGCCATATATCGGAGGCCACAATAGGCGTCTGATTGACCATAATATTGCCAACGCGCGGTATGTTGGAATCCGCATCGCAAATCGTTTTAAAGATACGAAACTGGTGGGATTTTTAATTCCGCATACCCATACCGCACAGTTTGAGGTACTAGCACAAGCCGCTGAAACATATTATCACGAATTGAATGACATACTCTATAAGAAAGCGTGTGATGGATTTGTTTTGTTGCCGGAGTGGAAAGACTCAAGCGGAGCTCGAAGAGATTGCGAGCGTGCAACTCACCGCACAAAACCAGTTATTTTTGAGCTGAAGAGCTATGAAGAACACGATGTGCAAAAACTGCTACATGAACTTGAACAATGGACGATTAATCTGGCGAACACGATAAACTATCAATATCCATAAAAAGATGGTCAAGAAACAGTCCGGCACACGTCGGGCTTTTTCATTTTATGCGGAGACGGGAGATTCTTTTTTGAGCAACATCAGATGTTGCTCAATGTTTGCGCGGGATTTGCCCGTGCTATAATGCAATCTATGAAACTAACGATCAGTATCGTCGGCGGGGAAGGAAAAATGGGACAATTGATGAAAAAAGTGTTTACCAAACATGGCATCCGCGTTTATATCATCGGCCGTACGACGAAACAAAAAACGAGAATGCTAAATTCTTCGCACGCCATATTCTTTTCTGTGCCACTGCGTGAATTTAAAACAGCGCTCCACGATCTTCCTAAAAAACCCCTTTACAATAAACTCCTGGTGGACTGCTCTTCGCTTGTGCTTACAAACAAAAAACTTCTTGAAACATACTCAAAAAATGTCGCATTTTTGCACTGTCTTTTTGGCCCGGATGTTGATAGTTTGCGCGACCAACGTATTATTATGTCGTCTCAAAACAATGTTCCGAAAATTTTTCATCAGCTTCTCGCGGCAATGAGTAGCGAGCGCGCAATCATTACAACCGCAACGCATGATGCACACGATAAAATGATGGCATCGGTACAAGCGCTCTCGCATCATAGCGCCATTGCGCTTGCCAAAACACTTCAAGAAATCGGGGCAACACGAAAAGACCTTGATGATTTTTCAACTCTCACATTCTCTCTTTCCACGGCACTTATTGAACGGATCGCAGAGCAGCCGGCAGAACTTTGGGCCGGCATTCAATTTTATAATCCCCTCTTTGCTCCGATTCTTGAGCGATATCAAAAAAATATAAGAGCATTGGGGCGTGTTGTCCAACAGAAAGATCGAAAAGCATTTCAAAATATTTTTGAAGAAATACGACTTTTTTGGCACCGCAAAGAGCCGAAAACATTCTTTACAGCGTTGCGCAATACAAAACACCAATTCGACTCTGCGCGTGTCGCCATTCTTGGTCCTGCGGGAACTTTTTCTCACGAAGCACTCATGACGTTGAATCCTGCGCTTAAACCGGAGTTCTTTGAAACCATTTATGAGGCGCTTGTCGCAGTACATTCTGGCGCGCTTCACCGCGCACTGCTTCCTTTGGAAAATTCCCTGGAAGGAACGGTGCGCGAGACCATTGATGGTCTCTATCGCTACAAAAACGTTAAAATAATAGGAGATGTTGCGCTACCCATAAAACAGTGCATCGCAGGATATAACCATCAAATCGCTCCGCGCGAGATAACGCATATTTACTCTCATCCACAAGCGTTAAGCCAGTGCCGTAAATACCTTACTACTCATTATCCTCATGCAACTCATATCCTTACTCCCAGTACCGCAGCGGCATTTAAAAAAATAAAAGATGTGGCGCGCCTTGATGCGCTTGCCATTGGCCCTGCGATCGCAGCAAAAATGTATGGCCTTCCTGTAATTGCATACAATATTCAAGATAAATCAAACAACAAAACTCTCTTTGTCGTGATCTCAAAAAAAACAAAGCGGGCTTCTGTCATTTTGCCGTATTTGTTTTTAGCAATTCATCCCCGAAGAGATTATCCAGGGCTACTCTATGATGTCCTTGGTATTTTCAAACAAAAAGGCATTAATCTCTCAAAAATAGAATCGCGCCCGTCGCAAGAAAAATTAGGATCTTATATTTTTTATTTTAAAGCAGATGTTGCCTCGAACGATTGGCGTAGAAATGCTATTATACAATCGTTACGTCGCTTTGGCTCGGTAACATTGTTGAGTATATGAAAAAACTTGCCGTACTACGCAAACAACTTGATACTATCGATCGAAAGCTTATCGTCCTGATAGGGCAAAGGATGAAAATCGCGCGTAAGATTGGGGTACTTAAAATGATGTTTAATCTGCCGATTTATCAGCCACGCCGCGAAAAAGAAATTCTCAAACACGTAGCTTCTCGCGCAAAGCGCGCCGGCATAGAACCCAGTGTAGCGGTGCATCTATTCCAACTCCTCTTTCGTGCTTCAAGAAAGGCGCAACACGGCACGAAAAAGCAATAATATATCATATACTTATTTGCCTCGTATTGAGCAACATCTGATGTTGCTCAATACTGTACTCTGTGCTACCTTAACAACGTGATGCACAAAAGAAAAGAATTTAGTGGAGAACAAATTTATTATCATATTTTTAATCGTGGCGTTGAGAAACGAGATATCTTTGTCTCATATAACGACTATAATCGTTTCCTGTTTTTGCTACTTTTACTACAAGGCGATATTTATATTGATAATATATCTCGCCTCGCCCACGAATTTGAGCAACATCTGATGTTGCTCATGCAAGAATTTGTACCAAATATAGATAAAGCGCGATTGGTGCAACTAGTTGGTTTTGTGTTAATGCCGAATCATTTTCACCTTATCGTAAAAGAGGTTGCGGAAAAAGGTGTCTCGAAATTTATACAAAGAATTTGTAACAGTTACGCAAAGTATTTTAATATCAAATATAAAAGAAGTGGGCATCTTTTTGGTAGTCGTTACCATAAAAAACTCATTGATTCTAATGATTATCTTCTTCACTTATCTGCGTATATTCATCGTAATCCACGAGAAATTAAACGGTGGCGTAATAAAGAAATTAATTATCCGTGGTCCAGTTATCAAGATTATGCTATATTAAACCGCTGGAAAAAACTTCTCGAACCAACTATTATCGTTGATCAATTTAAGAATAAACAAGAATATAAAAAGTTTGTACAAACTAGTCCATCAAAAGAAATTGAAAACGACTTGAGCAACATCTGATGTTGCTCACGCGGAGGCGGGGGTTTCTTTTTTGCGGTTGAGAATATAGTTATACGCAGAGAGCGCGGCGCGGACACCGTCGCCTACCGCAATATTGTTTTGTTTGTAGATATCGTCGGTAACATCCCCGGCCGCAAAAATGCCCGGATGCGAGGTAGCCGCGGTTTTCGCGTCAACAACAATTTCTCCGTATTTATTCAATTCAACCAATTCCTTGACCATCTCGGAATTCGGCACAGATCCAATCTCCACAAATACCCCTTGAATCGAAATGCTTTTTTCATCATTTATTTTAAGGTTTTTGTAGCGAAGCCCGGAAACAAATTTATCGCCTAAAATTTCCTGCGTTTCCGCATTATAGATTATTTCGACTTTGTCGTGTTTTTTGACCTCCTCTTGCGTCACCGGATCGCCCCGGAGCGTATCACCGCGTACAACCACATAAATTTTTCGGGCGTACGCAAGTAAATCCACCACTGCTTCCAACCCCGCGTTCCCGCCGCCAACGACCGCAACATCTTTGTCTTTGAAAATCGGCGCATCGCAGGTAGCACAAAATGCTACGCCAGTTCCCATAAATTTTTCTTCTCCGGGAATGCCGAGCTTCCGACGCCGGCCGCCGGAGACAATGATAAGCGATTTTGCGGTATATTCATTGCCTTGTTTTGTTTTGATCAAGAAATCACACACGCGCTTACCATCAGTACAATTGCTTGTTGTAATGCTTGTGGCACGCTCTCCTGTTTGTATCGTAATGGTCTCTTGCGCGCGAAGGTGTTTTTCTAGTTTTTGCGCAAGCTCAAAGCCAGAAATTGATATCTCGCCAATCCAATTCTCAATTTTATCCGAAACGAATGATTGGCTTTCAAAATTTTCCGTCACCACCAGTGTACGCAATCTTTTCCTTGCGGCATATACTCCTGCCGCTACTGCGGCAGGCCCACCGCCAACTATAATGAGGTCATACATATTTTTTATTTTATCATTTATCGCTCACCGGTATTGCCCGCAGGATCTTGCGCGCGTATTTTTACATTGGTTGTTTTGTCGGTATTTTTAGCGCGAATAACAATGGGTTCATAGGTGCCAAGCGCGGTATTGTGTGGGACACCAAGGCGAAACACGACCGATTGCGGTGCTAATGGATTAGTAAAGGTAAGGGTTACTTCGGGGATAATGGTACCCAAGCGGATGAAGCGGGAGACAAGATTTTGGGCAACGGCATGAGAAGAGAGTTTATCGAGTATGAGGGTAACCTGGGTTCCCGCAGGAAGTCCTGCTTGAGGGGTAACGGTAATAAAGGTGGCAGAGCTCGTGGCAAGAGCCGAGCTTTGGCCGATAACCGTTGCGGTCAGCAAGATGGGGTTTGCGGAGAGCATTACATTATTAGATCCCTCGCTGTCATCACTTGAATCGGTGCAACCAGAATCATTACCGGGTCCCGCGCCAAAATCAATCTTTCCGTCGCTATCGTTATCAATGCCGTCGCTACATTGAGGCGGAGGAGCCGGTTCATCGTAGCGATAACAACTCGCGCATGACGCAGAGGCGCCATCAAAATTTGTCACCGAAACGCCAACTTGCCCCGCACCATGCGCCGGTGTCAACGCAGAAAGTTCTGTTGAATTCTTAAACACAACACTTGTAGCATCAAGGGTATCAAATTTTGGTAATATGGATGTTCTGTATTCTTTGTTAGTAATTAATGACGAAATTTCATCTTGAGAAAGTGCGCGCTTATAGATGCGGACTTCGTCCATGGTGCCGTTGAAATACCGAGCACCCGAGAATTGAACGGAATCCCCAACCCCTCCACCGATAGTGTAGTCGCCATTGTATGCGGTATTTTTGGCGTTGTTGCATGTATCATACCGAAGTCCTGTGGCGTCCGCGCCATTGATATAAATTTTATTTATGCTGTTTGAAGATGATAAAACAGCGGTAAAATGATACCATTGATTCGCGTTCCAAGAGGATTGCGATGTTGTGGTATAACATGCGAAAAGACCTCCTCCGTTTTCAATTTTGAACAATAGTGTTCCTTTGGGAACTCCGGCCGCCGGTTTATTATAATCCTGGCCGACGAGAGCGATTAAAAGGTTGTTGTCATTGCCGTTCGATACCCCATATTTTGCTATAAGCACTTGCGTCGGATTAGACAACGAATTAAAAAGCGCCGCTGGTTTAAACCACCCAGTAATAGTGATATCTCCAGACGGGTTAAGAGTCGCGTTTGCTGGAACGTTTATGATGTCATTTGCGCCGTCTAAAGAAACTGCTCCGGAAAACTGTCCCGAAGTCCATGTTGAGCCATTTTGTAAAGTGCCGTTGTTATTTTTGCCACTCGAGTCAGCCGCACTCGTATCACTTCCTTCATCCATATGCCACAAACCAACTGTTCCGTTGGAAAAACCAGTTCCTGTAATGGTGACTGCGGTATTCCCTTCGGTAGGACCATTGGGGGGATTGACAGATAAACCACCGCACGCGGGCGTAGCAGCTGATGCGATATTGCTTGCGCCAGAAACATTTCCCGCGTTATCGGCCGCTTTTACATAATAAGAATACGCAGTGCTTGCCGAGCGGCCGGTGTGCGAATAGGAGGTGCTGGTAGTGCGCGCGATCTCTGCGCCGTTGCTCGCGTTATAAATAATGTATTCTTTAAGCCCAGAGCCACCAGAGTCCGTAGAACCCGTCCAACTTAAATTAATCTGGCTGCAGCTTGCGGCAGAAGCGGTGAGATTAGAGGGGTCGGTGGAAATGGTCTTATCAATTCGGAGCGTGCGGGATTGCGTTGTTTCTGTGTTTCCTACGTTATCCTTACTAAAGAATCGCGTATATGAAGTTCCGAGTGTTGAAACATCAATTCTGCTTGAATATACTGCCGCGGGACTACATACATTGCTGATATCTGTACAGTATCGAGGGTAACCAGAAGCGCATCCAGAGCCGCCAGTATCAGCACACGACAACGTAACACCAATATCTTGATTGATCCACGATCCGAATGAATATGAGCTTCCTCCTGGTGGCGCAGTTCCGCTTGCAGATGTCACCGGAGCAGTTGTGTCGTTGCTATTTGTTACAAAAGAACTGTCCGGTGAATATGCCGTGCCGACCGCATTCGTCGCATGTCCTCGATAATAAATAGTTGTTGCGGAAGGTAGTCCGGCTCGATTGTGGCTAAAAATGCCGGTGGCGGTGCCGCCTTCCGCTAAACAATTCGTGGTTGGATTTGACGATGTTCCCCAACATGTTCCGCGCGCAGTGAGCGCCGCACCTCCGTTTGAAGTAACATTGGCTCCCAAAATCGCGGATGTCGTAGTAATACTTGTTGCCGTCGGTGAAGTAACAGTCGGCAAAACAGCATTGACCGTTACTGAAATAGTAGCCGTATTGGAATCAGCGATGCTATCGTTAAACTTGAAAGTAAACGAATTATTACCCGAGAATTCCAAATGGGGCGTGTACGTAACGCTCGCGCTCAAATTGCCCCCCGAACACGACGCGGTGCCGCTCGTTGGGCTTACCAAGCCATTAGCTGGCTGTCCCGCGACACTAAACGTAAATGATTGGACGCATCCATTTGCATCAGCGCCGCTCACGACAATGGCTTTTGGTGTTTGATAAGGAGTTGAAACAGATTGATTGCTTGCGGTAGGAACTGTGTTTAATCCATATTTAATCATCCGATAATCTTTTCTTGCAGCAGAAGTATTCCACACTTGCGTTGCCTGATACCGCACCGTTGATGTCTCCCCCAACGCTATGCCTCCCCCACCAAAAAATCCTACAGCCGTCACGCTCGTAAACGTCATCGGCTCCAATAACGGCAATCCTGCGGCGGCGCCATTTAATTTAGCCAAGAACGATTTGCCGTTGCCGGCAGAGTCGCTTGACATTCCTCCAATATAAATAACATCGGATGAATCAATTCGCATTCGCCGCGCTGAATCAAGTGCATTAGTACCATCCGCAAGCACGGTATGGGTGATGTAGTTCAGATTTGCATCAAACTGAATAGTGGCAACACGGTGCGATGCTGTTCCATCACCCGTAACGTTGACAAAAATTTTTCCTGATGGAGCAATTTCAATATCCATCCATCCTTGAAACGTCGACGTATACAAGAAACATGTTTCGCCGCTCATTGGCGCAAACTCCGATCTCATATATGTTTTATTAGCCGTAATTGTTCCGGAAGACGTATATTTTTTTATCCGCAAATTACACCAGGTTGAATCAGTACCCACAACATAAATATTTCCTGCCGAGTCAACCGCCGCATCAACGGCTTGTCCTCCGGCGGCCGCATCGTCATCAACCCACAAATAATTTCCTCCATTCCAGGGATATTTTGCAACAACCCACCCCGATACTTCGCCCGATCCCTCACCAACTAAATAATAACTACCGGCAGCATCCCGAATAGCACTATTCAAAATCGTAATTGGATAAACAGTAAATGCGTCTCCATTAATAAACATGTGCCCGTCAATTAGATTTCCCGAAGTATCAAAAATATAAATCCATAGTGTAAACGCCGACCCTTGCTTAAGCACATAAACATTTGTTTGGGTAGAGTTCATCCACAACGATTTTGTTTGAGGACCAATAAATTTTTCCCATAGCGGGTTGGTATCTGTACTTCCCGGGCCTTGCTTAAATAAAATCCCATTAAATTCAATTGTGTAGGTATTGCCAACAGAATCAGAAGCGATATCGTATGTAATTCGATTGCCGGCAGAAGCACTGGTCCATGTTTTATCCCAAAGCGGAACATCGGCATGCGCTGCATTCAACAACGCGCCGAAAAATAAAAACCCCAAGATACCAAATAATAATTGTCGATGGTAGCGTGTGATTGAAATAATCATGGTGCTAATGTTGCATTATGAATATATTCCCGGTTTACGCAGAGTGACTCAAAAACTCGGCTTGTTGAAATCGAACAATCCGTCGAGTTCGTAGGAGCATGAGAAACATTCTTTTTAAACAATTCGCATCCGGACTGCAATGATTTTGAGAATGCATCGCATGATGTTGGTTTTTTCTTAAAAACCAACTCCTCTATTAAAACATTGTCTTTACATCGAGCGTTCTGGTGACTTTCCGGTAATTGATTGCACAACGCAATATCGTCGCGTGCAACTGCTTGTTCTGTCCAATAGGTTTCTTGGCACAAGGACTTCAATGGGTCAGAAAGGTTTGCTTCACAGATATCCTTGTTCGTACCGCTCATAATTGCCTGCACAATTACTCGTTGTTTGCACAAATCAACTTGGATTAAATTATTATCGAGTTTCTCGCACGCGGAAAGGTCGTTATTTTGATACGCGCGGTCAATATGGATATTATTCTTGCACACCGTTTCGTAATCAACGCCTTCGATTATGATACCGCGCGCCTCGGCGCATTGGTCAATGTTGCCTTTTGCAATAATGCCGGCTACCATTTCTTGCTGACGCACAATACGCGCGCGTTCGCGCGCGGGTGCGGTGCGCTGGTAGTACCACAAACCAACCGAGCCAGCAAGAATAAGGACGACAATCGAAGAAATAATTAAACCTTTATTCGCTCGATAAAAAACCCGAGCACTCTTTGAAAAACGCTTCATGGTTGCATACAATCATTTATGATCACCGTTCTCCGGTACCGCCGGGTGGGTCAACGCGCAGCTTGACATTCGTTGTTTTATCGGTATCTTTTGCACGAATGACAATAGGTTCATAGGTTCCAAGCGCGGTATTGTGCGGAACACCGAGGCGAAATACAACTGACTGCGGGGCTGAAGGATTGGTAAAGGTAAGGGTTACTTCGGGGATGATGGTGCCCAAGCGGATGAAGCGGGAGAGAAGATTTTGGGCAACGGCATGGGAAGAAAGCTTATCAAGAGTAAGCGTAACCTGGACTCCGGCAGGAAGTCCGGGCTGGGGGATAACGGTAATAAAAGTGGCGGAAGTAGTGGCAAGAGCCGAGCTTTGGCCAATGACCGTGGCAGTCAGCAAGATGGGGTTGGCAGAGAGCGTGAAGTTGTCGGAACCGACAGGACCAGGGCATGATACTGTTGTCGTCCCCGCCAAAGAACTGTCTGCCCAAAGCCCTGCGCCATTTACCGCGCGGACAACATATTCGTAAAGCGTGCTTGCGCTTAAGGGAGAATCAACAAACGCCCTCGTGATAAATTCGCCGGAACCGGAAAGAAATGTTCTATGCAAATTAAACGCACCTACACCGCCAACGCGCCGCCACAAATCGTATCTTGCGATGCCGGATTCGGGATCATTACTCGCGGTCCACGAGACATCAATGGTATTGCAACGCTCCTCCGCGCCCGCACCTAACGACAGATCGACATTTGGAGAAGGAATAGGTGGTGTCGTATCGGGGCACGCGACCGGCGTTCCGGATACTGGATTACTCAAGCCAGATACATTATTTGAAGTATCTACCGCGCGAACGCGGTATGAATATGATGTTCCCGGGGTTACCGGAATATCAACATACGAAGTCCCGGCAATGAGAGAGCCGTTGAGCGGCACTGCTCCGCCGTTGCGGTACACATTATACCCCGCCACCGCAACATTGTCGGTTGACGCAGTCCACGCAATTCGCAATCTGCCGCACGTACTATTACTGACCGATGTTATCGAAGGAGTTGTGGGCGGTGCAATGTCGCCAACTGGTGGTAAGGGCGCACATGTTGTTGTGGCGCTTGCCACATTGCTTCGCGCGGATTCATTGTTTGCATTATCCACCGCGGTTATTTGGTACGAAAAGGTTGTGTCGGGCGTAAGTCCAGAATCAGGATAGCTGGTTCCTGCTATCGGTGCTGGAGTAATTTTTGTTCCGTTGCGATAAACATTATATCCTTTAAGGCCTGACCCTCCGGCGTTATCGCTTGATGCATTCCAACGTATATTAATCTCTGTACAGCTTGCCCGCACTGCGCTGACCCCAGTTGGCACATTAGGCGGCGTGGTATCGGGGCATTCGTTCGGCTTTGCGCTTGCCACGGCGCTCCGTGGAGAAACGTTGCCCGTTATGTCTATTGCTTCTACCTGATAGGAATAAGTGATCGCAGGATTAAGATTTGAGTCCGAATATGATGTTTGAGAAGACGGAACGGTAGCTACCAACGCCATCCCCGAGCCACTATCGCTGTAAATGCGATAACTGCGAATATCGAGTTCCGAATTGGCGTTCCAGGAAACTTGCAAAGACCGACAGTTGGCGCCGACGCCTGCGGTGATTCGAATATTGGTCGGCGTAGAAGGCGGAGTATCAGATCTATACCCCGCAGCGAATGGACCATGCAATGCGCCGCCTGATTTCCCGGCATATCCACTAATATAAAACTGATTTTCGTTATTCGCCTGAAAACGATTGAAGGCGATCGCTTCGCTCATAAGGACTTCACCGCCAGTGGTTCCTGGTAATATATCGGCTGCACGATATAAGATGTCTTCTTGCAGTTGCAGATTTGAATTATATTTGAAGAGCACGGTACTAAAATTAGCATATGGATATGCGCTGCCGTACCCTACCACATATACATTATTGTTGGCATCAACCGCGACATCTCTTGTCCTCAGCGAAGTGGCCAGAAGATCTACGCGATCTACTTGATGATGAGTTGCCGACGAACCATTGCTGTTAAATTTAATAGTCATGCCATTCCAAAACCCGCAACACGTAGTAGCGCCAGTTACATACACGCTCCCGTTATCAGCCACTGCCATCGCATTGGGAAATAAAGAAGCAGCTAAATATTGAGCCTTACCCGCGGCGCCCCACGAGACATCCAAACTGCCATTAGGAAGCATGCGCACCACCGATGCCGCGCGCGATGTTCCAATGACCTCGCTTGATAACGCATATACCCGGCCAGAACTATCAACCGCAATGTCTCGAAGATAACTTAAAAACCCGGTTGCAAAATTATTCTGAATTAAGTTTCCTGCCGCATCATATTTATGTATAAATGCCCCGAAAGTATTTATGGTGCTAATGTATATAAAGCCAGAGGAGTCGATAGTAAGCGAACCGTCACCTATTGTTTTGGGCCAGTTAGAATCTACCACTTCGATACCGAAGCTGCTAAACTTGCGCGTCATTCCAACGCCGGGTCGATAAGAAATATATACATTGCTAGATGTATCCACTGCAATATCAATAGGAGAAGAAGTGATGCCGTCCGGAGTAATAGTTCGATCCCAGACCGGAGTCTGCCCGGACGGAAACCACTTTACAACACGCACCGCACCCTGACCCTTGCATGTCACATACACATACCCGCCGGAATCTACCGCTGCCGCGCTACTCTTAGAAAGATGATCCTGCGGAGGAGAACACGATGTTCCTCCGCCCGTCTCTGAATCACGCCAGCTCAGTTCAAACCCCGCGGCGGTTACAAAAAATGGGAGCGCCAAGGCGATTGCCAAAACAATAATTGAATATCTTTTATAATAAAGTGCGGAAAACATAATACTAAGGTGATGACGTTACCAACGCTACGCACATAGATGAAAGTTCCGGAATAAAAATTAGTGCGCATGCTTCCAAACGCTGATTTTCTGTTTTGCCTTCTCCATATGCGGCAGACAAAAACGCCGAGCATGCTTTTTTCGCTTCTCCGGAATATCGCGCACAACCAAGACGCGCGCCTTGCAATGCCGCGTCGTCAACAAGAACCGCTGCCTCGCACGGTGCGCGCCGTTCCTGTGCCGCATTTTGACATAATGCGGGATTTTTCTGCGCAACAGCTTCATCGCTCCAATATGAACTGGTGCAGAAATTCTTCATTGCCTTGTCAGTAATATTCTGACAAATGCCCAGCGAATGATTTTTCTTAAGTGCGGCAGTGATAGCCTCCATCTTACATATATCGCTGCGCACAAGTACTCCGTCAACATTGTCGCACGCCGTAAGGTCAAAAGAGGATAGCGCTTTTTGCTGTGCGATGTTGTTTTTGCATACCGTTTCATAATCAACGCCGCCGATGACAAACCCGCGCGCCTCCGCGCACCGCGCTGGATCACCTTCTTGAATAATTGCTGCGACGCGTTCTTGTTCACTCAAACGCTTTTCCTCCGGAGATCCCACTCGATACACCACTGCCCAATACGCTACACTCGCGAGCAAAACCACCGCCGTGCCGATTGCAAATATCTTGGGCCAATTGTTTGTTGTTTGCATAATGATATTTCTATGGTATCACGCGCGTAAAGAGCAATACAGATGTTTTATCCACAACGCTATGTGTTATTATTCTTCCGGAGCATAGGCGTCTCTCGTGTATCTATTGCCGGGATCCCATGCCATCCAACTTGTAAGGCCGGCGTCGTATGTTGCCTGAATCTGCGCACGAACTTTGTCCGCATCGTAGTCGGCGCCAAGATCAAAATCTTGAATCCACGGGCGCAATTTTGACGGGGAAGAGCTCGCGGCCAGCATGCGCGCAACACCCTCGGACATTGCGATATGCACTACCTCGTAGGGTTTTTCTGCCGGGTTTTGAAAATTATTCCATCCCGAAGGATAATGCGACGGATATACCATGGGGGCAATATAGTCAAAGTATGGTTCCGTGCGCTCCAGCACTTGCCCGATGTTAAGGTCGTCGGTATTGGTCATGGTCATCCCAAACAAATCTGCCGACAACGGAATACCGATGTCGCGCAAATCGCTCCGGAGGTTTTTGAAAAATTCTTCGAGCACTTCTGCTTTCGGGCGATTTCCTGAAAGCGGAAACGCGATGTCGCTCATATTTCCATCGGAGGGGAAACGAATGTAGTCAAAATTAAGTTCATCAAAACCAACACGCTCTGCCACCTGCGCTATTCGCACGATATATTCGCGAAATTGTTGTGATGTCGGATCAATAAACGAAAGTCCTTTTCTATCTTTCCACAATGTTCCGTCCATTCGCTGGACTGCTTGGTCAAGATGTGTTTTTGCATACACGGGATCTTGAAATACCGTAATGCGCGCAATGGTATAAATTTCCTGATCATGCAAATAATCAATAAATTCCTTGAGATCGTTGATACGAATATCTTCCGCGCCAAGCGATTGAATTAACTCGTCACCCGTATCGAACGCCACATATCCGCTGTAGTCCTTAATATCAATAACGATGGCGTTCAGCTCTGTTTTGGAAACAAACTCCGCAAGTTCTCTTCGCCAATCCTTGGTTCCCGCAACCCAACTGGTCATATAGATTGCTTTGAGCGGCTCGGGGGTGGAAATATGGCGCGGTTTTGGCGCAGGAACTTGAACCAAGCAATCCGATTGCCCAGGCGCTAAGCAATCGGATTGCTTGCTAAATTGAAAAATGCTCGCAA
>DATDWI010000009.1:0-9245 GCA_036517415.1 Minisyncoccota bacterium | reverse complement strand
AGATAACTATTTTAAAAGCCGCTCGTGTAATACGTTTTTTCGATGCGCTTTGCGATAATGTTTTATCGCAAAGCGGTGCGCTTCGTCGCGGATATGAGTGAGCAGATGATAGAGCGATAGAGATGATTGTTTTATTCTCATCGGCGGCTTTCGCGTGCTGATGTATAATTCTTCCTCGCGCCCGCTTCCTCGGCGGGCAGGCTTTGCGAGAGAGATGATTTTTGGGCAATCGGATTGCCACTTGGCAATCCGATTGCCAAGTGCGGTTTGAGCGGCACTAAACTGCGCTCTTCCGCCATCAATCAGCATCACGTCAGGATATGGCCATTCTTGGTGTTTGAGACGCCGCGCAATGACTTCGCGGATCATGGCGGGATCGTTGCCGCCACTTGGACGTTGGACATCCAAGTAGCTTGGATGTCCAACGTCCAAGTTAATCTTAAAAATTCGATACTGATTTTTTGCTGGTATGCCATCAATAAATACCACCATTGAGCCGTATGCGTGCTTTCCATGAATGTTGGAAATATCATATCCTTCAATACGGCGGATTTCCGGAATGTGTAAAAGTTGTGCAAGCGCGCGCAGCGCCTTCCGCCGTTCCGTAGGGAGATCATTGGCAATAATAGAGCGGTGCGCAAAGATGTGTTCCAATGCTTGTATTTGATTGCGTGCTGCCGCTGCTTTTTCATAGCGCTGCGTTTTTGAAAGCATTTTCATTTCATTTTTTAGGGCATTGACCAATGTTTTGTTTTTCCCAGAAAGAATTTTTTTAATTGAGTGGATGTTTGTTTGATAAGAGACGACGAGATTATCATCAAAGCGGGTTTTGAGCCCGAAGCGGGCCGGTTCCGAGCGTAGCGAGGAGAGCGCAGGGCGAAACCCTGAGCGAGCCCGCTGGGGCGAGCGAGGAAAGCGTGATGATAATCTCGTTGGCTTGACACAACAATACCCAAGGCATCTCCCGATCCGCGCGTTGAGGCACGGCGTTTTGTGCGGCCGCTTGCAGGTACAGTACGGAAATATACGCCGAAGAGATCTCAGAACCGTGCGCAATGCCCCCGCGTCGGTGAAAGGACCAATGTAGTCAGTGATTATTTGATTTTTTGTCGGTTGGTGCGTGATAACTATTTTTGGATATTCTTCGCGCGTAAACCCAACATATAAATATTGTTTATCATCACGCATGAGGATATTGTATTTTGGGCGATATTGTTTGATCAGTTCTGCTTCGCGAATAAGCGCATCGATTTCTGATCCCAAAACTTCCCATGAAAAATTGGCTGTTTTGTCTATCAGAACTTTTGTTTTTATTGGTACGTTCTTTGCAAAATAAGATTTGATGCGCGAACGCAGATTATTAGCTTTGCCGATATAGATTGGCGCGCCACGGCTGTTTTTAAATATATAAACACCAGGACTTTTTGGCACCGTTTTGCTTTGAGGATGCATCTCTGGTATCGTAAGGGAAGATCGGCGCCTTGAAAAGGGGAATACTATGGGTAAAAAGCGCGTTGTTTATGTAAAACGGCGAGAAAGGCTTCCTAATGACGGAATGGTCAAATTCTTTGATCGGGAACGGACCATTGTGATCAGCGGAACGATCAAAATGAAAATGCTGCATCATGTTGCACGCGCGTTGTGGGCGCTCCAAAATAAAAATCCGATACGTCCCATATTTTTTGTGATCAAATCCAGCCCCGGAGGCGATGTAATCGCCGCGCTTATGATTGCGGCGTTGCTGCGCAACGCTGTCGTTCCGATAACTACGTATATTGAGCACCTCGCAGCATCATCTGCCGTGTTTGTGTTTTTGGCAGGAAGGAAGCGCGCTATGGCTCGTAATGCGCGACTGGTAATCCATCCAGCGCGAGTTGGCATACAGATATGTCCTGCGAAAGATCAACGCGTGGTCGATTATTTTCCTAAAGTTATAAATAGGTGGCTGGTTGTTGAGCTTAGATTTGCGGCGCGCATGGATAAGAACTGCGCCACTAAAATTCTCGGCACCGGATGTTCGCTATCTACTCATGAGGCGTTGAAATTACATTTTGCTACACATCATATTGCGTGATCATACCATGACCATCACACAACTGGTTCGGGATGCGCGTAGAGTCACTATTTGTTTTTGTAAACTTCGAAGACGATGCTACGGTTTATATGAATTTGTGGAAGGTAGCAAAAACAATCGTGACGCGCTTATTTTTATTGATTTACAAAAGAACGCTAACCCTGCTCGTGTTTTTCTTCACGAGCTTCTCCACAGAGCGTATCCCAAAGAAACGTCAGAGCACGCTATTATGACACGAGAGCGACGTATGTGGCAACGCGCGTCCCAATATGAGCGATATTTTTTATACCGAACGCTTTTTCTACGCAAATGGCGGCATAAAATATTTTGAGTGGCTCCGTATCCTGCGGGGCTTTTTCTATCGGAGGTTGCATGTGGCTTGACACATAGGTATAATGGGAGATTGTGGAAAAACACAATACCTCACGCGCAATTTTTCCTAGCCCCAGTGATAAAATACGAATCCGGGGAGCTCGCGTTCATAATCTTAAAAATATCAACCTCGATATTCCCAAAAATAAGCTGGTGGTTATCACCGGCCTTTCGGGGTCCGGTAAATCGTCGCTTGCGTTTGATACGATATACGCGGAAGCCGAGAGAAGGTTTGTGGAGTCGCTTTCAAGCTACGCGCGGCAGTTTTTGGGGGTAAAAGAAAAACCGGATATCGAATCGATCACCGGCCTTTCTCCCGCGATTGCCATTGACCAAAAAAGCGTCTCGCGCAATCCGCGCTCGACGGTGGGAACCATCACCGAGATTTATGATTACTTGCGGATTTTGTTCGCGCGCGCGGGTATTCCGCATTGTCCGTCGTGCGGCAAGAACATCGGGCGCCAAACGCCCGACGAAATGATGAAACAGCTTTTGAAACTCGCAAGGGGCGCGCGGATTATGATTTTAGCGCCGTCGGTGCGTTCCAAAAAAGGCGAGCACCGGGGGGTGCTTGCTGAAATTAAACGGCAAGGATTTTTGCGCGTTCGGATTGACGGCGAGGTCATGCGGATAGAAGAAGCGGAAGAGAAAACACTGGAACCTAAAAAAGCGCATACCATTGAAGTGGTTGTTGATCGCCTTGTTATTGACCGCGATCTCGATCGCCCGCGACTCCGCGAATCGCTTGAGACGGCGCTGAAAATCGGGAAAGGCCTTGTCTTGATTGAAGTCGGACTTCCATCAATAGGAAGTCCGACTTCAATCAAAGAGCTTCTCTTTTCTGAAAACTTCGCTTGTCCCGCGTGCGGAATATCAATACCGGAACTTGAGCCGCGACTTTTTTCATTCAATAGTCCGTACGGCGCGTGCTCTCATTGCACAGGATTGGGCAAGACGCTTGAGGTTAATCCCGCACTTGTTATTCCAAACCACAATCTAACTCTCGCAGAAGAAGCCATCAAGCCGTGGGCAAGCGCTTCTCATCGGGTGGGTAGGCAATCATGGTATTGGTGGATACTATCGGATTTATCTGAACGGCATACATTTTCTTTGAATATTCCGGTTTGCAAATTGCCAAGAAATATTATTGAGCTTATTTTACATGGAGAAAAAGAATTCCCCGCCGCAAGCTTTGCAAACGGGCGGGCCAGCCACAATGCTAAAGCTTTGGGCTGGGAGGGAGTCATCCCTCATCTTAAGCGGAGATGGAAAGAAACGGACTCCGAGTGGACGCGGCAAGAGCTCGAGCAATACATGAACGTTGAACTATGCCCGAAATGCCGCGGCAAGCGGCTTCGCACAGAGGCACTTTCCATTTTCGTCGAGGGCAAAAATATTGCAGATATTGCCGCGCTCGGGGTTGTCGCCGCGCAAAAACTTTTTAAAGAAATTATTGCACAATATAGTGTTGGGGCGCAAAAAGCGTTGCTTCCCCTCGTGCGCGAAATCGAGCGACGCCTTTTGTTTTTAGAGAATGTCGGGCTTGAATATCTAACACTCGATCGGTCTTCCACAACGCTTTCGGGCGGGGAGGCGCAACGCGTGCGTCTGGCGACACAAATCGGCTCGGCATTGACCGGGGTGCTCTATGTGCTTGATGAGCCATCAATCGGACTTCACGCACAAGATCACGCACGGCTGTTACAGACACTCAAAGATCTTCGCGATTTAGGAAACACGGTGCTGGTAGTTGAACATGATGCGGAAACCATGAAAGAAGCGGATTTTGTTGTTGACCTCGGGCCGGGTGCCGGCACGCATGGCGGCATGATAATGTTTTCCGGAACGCCGAAAGAACTTCTGAAAGCAAAAACACTGACCGGCGAATATTTGTCAGGCAGAAAGAAAGTTGATGTGCGAAGGAAGTCCGACTTCCATCAGGAAGTCGGACTTCCAAATGCGAGTTTTTTAGTTATCAAAGGCGCTCGCGAGCATAATCTTAAAAATATTGATGTTTCAATTCCTTTAGGAAAAATGGTTGTTGTTTCAGGCGTTTCGGGATCCGGCAAATCATCCTTGGTGGATGATATTTTGGCGCGCACACTTTTAAAACATTTTTATGGCGCCAAGGGGGAACTGGGAGAGCACGATGTCATTGAAGGGCTGGAACATATTGATAAAGCAGTACTGGTGGATCAATCTCCCATCGGACGCACACCGCGTTCAAATCCCGCCACCTATACCGGTGTCTTTACGTTTGTCCGTCAGCTGTTTGCTTCTACCACCGAAGCGCGCTCTCGCGGATACAAAGAAGGGCGATTTAGCTTTAATGTCAAAGGGGGACGATGCGAAGCGTGCGAGGGACAAGGAGCCAGAAAAATTGAGATGTATTTTTTACCCGATCTGTATGTTGAGTGTGAAGAATGCCAAGGAAAGCGCTACAACCGCGAGGCGCTTGAAATCCTCTACGAAAACAAAACGATCGCCGACGTATTGGACATGTCCATTGAAGAAGCATACGCCTTTTTTAAGGACATTCCGCACATTGAGCTGCGGCTGAAAACCATGGTGGATGTCGGCTTGGGGTATATGAAGCTGGGGCAGGGGGCCACAACACTATCGGGCGGGGAAGCCCAGCGCATCAAACTTGCGTTCGAGCTTTCCAAAAAATCAACGGGGAAATCGCTCTATATGCTCGATGAACCGACCACCGGCCTTCATTTTGAAGACACGCGCAAACTCCTTGGTATTTTGCGCGCGTTGGTAGATAAGGGGAACAGCGTTATTGTTATTGAGCATAATCTCGATGTGCTTAAAAACGCCGATTGGATTATTGATGTAGGACCCGACGGCGGAGATAAAGGTGGTAGGGTGGTAGCTGAAGGAACGCCGCGCGATATCGCAAATGTAGAGAATTCATACACCGGGCAATGGTTAGGGCGGGTGATGAGTAGCTAGTTACAAGTTATAGGATTCTGCTTGCAACGTAGTGAGCTTTGCTCTACATACGTTGTGGATAACTTTTTTAGCGACGGTGAAGCTATTTTTTGCTATACTAAACCATGCGAAAATTTTCAAGAGTTGGCAGATTAAGCGCATTGTTGACAATGAGCGTTGTTGTAGGCGTATTGATAGTGCCGACCTTGGCAAGCGCCGCTATAACATGCTATGGGGGGACTACAAGGGATTTATATGTTGGTGTTTCGGATGGAGAAGATATACGGAATTTACAAAAAGTATTCAATAATGATCCCGACACACAAGTTTGGAATATACCCGGACAATCTGGGTATCCGGGTTCCGAAACAAGTAAATTTGGTCCAAGAACCGAGGATGCTGTTAAAAAATTCCAAGTAAAATACAATATTGTCACCTCTGGAACACCGGATACTACTGGATACGGACGAGTTGGCTCTCGTACGCGCGCTCAACTGACGGAATTGTATGGATGCGGCGGTGGCATGACAGCGTATGATTACACCGACGATGGGGTAACCGATAAACTTGATGAATTTTTTCTGCGTGATTTGATACTAGAAAATAAAGCATGCCCAGCGGAAACGGTGTGCGATGTGAATAATGATAAACAAATAGATGTTGCTGACGTTCTTGCACTTGTTGCGTATCTGGATGCGAATAGGCCAACCATTACGGTTACGACACCCACTGCTTCGGTGCAGAGCGGCTCCGCGTACACGATCCGCTGGACAACCGCACCTCGTCCAATAAAAAGCGGAGTCAATATTCGTATTTTAAAAAATGGCGCTGTTATTCTGGGGCAGCAATTTGGTCGGCCGTCAGGAAACATCTCCTATGATTACAACAACAATGGCGTTGTGGATAAAAATGACTCGTATGTTTTGATAGATGTTGCGCTTGATCCAGAAAATCATAGCTGTCCTGTTGGTAAAGTTTGTGATTTGGATGGGAATGGCGGTGTTTTTGGCAACGATGTAATTATTTTAGTAAATCTTATTTTAAACAACACCGCATTGCCTGATACCGGTTCGTTTGTTTGGAACGTTCCTGCACATTTGACATTAGGTGGAGGATATCAAATCCAAGTTGTTGCAGAAAATGATGCGTCCGTTGTTGGCATGAGTGGATTTTTTTCAATCACCGCTCCGCCAACGGGGACTCTTACGGTAACAAAAAATGGAAACGGAACGGTGAACAGTACGTTTCCTGTTGGTGATATTGATTGTGGCGCAACATCAACAACATGCGCACATACCTATACCACAGGAACAACCTTAACTCTTGAGGCAACTCCCGATCTGGGCCACCGTTTTGTTTCGTGGATCGGATGCGTTCCTCTTGGTTTCCCCGCTCAATGCGCGGTTACGGTCTCGTCTGGATCATCGCGGAACGTTACCGCAACATTTGAGCTTATTCCTCCGGTAAGCGCTGCGTTTTCGGTAAGCCAAGTTGTACCCATCCCATATAATACCAATGCTACGCTTGTGTGGTTTTCTACAAACGCAACGTCGTGCACTGCGTCCGGCGGCGTCGGCGCATGGGCAGGAGCAAAATCAACAAGCGGCAATCAATCTATCGGTCCGCTGACTGCTGATACAACATTTGCTTTGAGCTGCACGGGGGCCGCCGGGACGGATACGAAAAGTATTACGGTTATGGTAGCTCCTCCTCCAGTCGTTGCTGTATCTTTCCGCGCGGTTCCTTCGAGCGTTTCCTACGGAAATACCGCAACGCTTTCGTGGTCAGCGCCAAATGCTGCTTCCTGTACAGCATCGGGCGGCTGGTCGGGCACAAAAGCAAAAACCGGAACAGAGTCTACCGGGCCTCTTACCGATGACCGAACGTATGGGCTTTCGTGTTCCGGGCTGGGAAGCGCCGATCCCGCGTATGATCTTACCAACGACGGTCGTGTTGATGCGGCAGACGCAACATTTCTTGAAAATGTTCTTTTACTTACCACATCGTGCGCGGTGAGTAAATGCGATCTTGATAGAGACGGCAGTATCAATGGCGGCGACCTTACCAAACTGATTGATGTGATTTCACGGAGCATCGCGGAAGCATCAACGGCAGTAAGGGTTGTTCCTACAATCAAAATTACAGCTCCATCAGCGGGCGTGCAACTCGAACAAGGAAAGTCCTATCCGATTACATGGACTACAGAAGGATCAGTGGGAAATAATTTTGATGTGATCGTGTTGCGTAATGGCACCCCGGTCACTAGTCAGCGTTTTACTACGACAAGCGCTACGAGTCCGCGCGCATTTATATGGAATATTCCCACGACACTTACTGCCGGCGGAGGGTATGCTATTCGCGTTGAGGCGATTTCAAACCGCGCGGTGCAGGGTACCAGCGGCACATTTAGTATTGTTCCTCAACCAAAAATTCAAGTAACTTCGCCAAATAGCGGAACGGAAGCATGGAATATCGGCAGCATTACAAATCCCAAAAACATTACATGGACATCAATGGGTTTGGTCGGTACGAGTGTCAATATTGTGCTCAAACGCCATTTGGGAGTCGGACTCCCAAGTGAGGTTGTAGGGTTGTTGACGCCAACGGGCACGGCAAATAATCAAGGAAACAGCATCACTCCGCAGAGCAATACATTTCCGTGGCGGCTTGCGGAAAATTGGCTTGCCGCCGGGGGAGGATATGTGATACAAATTTGCAGCATATCAATTCCTACGCTTTGCGATGAAAGCGACAAGCCATTTACGATTCAGGATGAAATTCCAAAAGTAGTATTTACCGCCGATCCGACACTTACTCCGGCGTCTCCCTATACGGTTGGCGAGTCCGTCGTCTCCTATAAAGCATCGCTCCAAAATAACGGCATTCGCCAGCTTTCCGGATTGACGCTCGCGGCGCATATCAAGCAGGGAGGTGCTGGCGCAACGGTAGAATTCTCGCTCGCGTGCCGCACGCAACTGCCCGGTATCATGGCGCCGGGGTCTTGTTTTTCTGATAACGCAAGTCAACTACTTCCCATCCGCGAAGGAGTTGGCAAGTTTACGCAAGGACAAGGAAATATTGTTTTAGAAGTCAAACAAGGCGCAACTGTGCTTGCAACAAAATCGGTAACTGTTCAACTGTATCCCGCCCCCAGTGTTCAGGTGCTTTCCCCGAATGGTCCCGCGTCGGTAAATCGTTTTGAACTCGGCAAGTCGCTCCCGCAGCCCATTCGATGGAAAACACAAGGACTTATTGACAATGTTGTGATTAAGATCAAACAAGCGGACCCAGTACCGCTCTACGATTTCAATAACGACAGCGCGGTGAATCAGCAAGACGCCGATGTGCTGACATCATTTTTTGCACGAAGCAGTGATAATGCCGAGTGCTTTGCCGCAACAGGCAAAAACTGCGATATTGATGGCGACGGCGAGCTTTTTGGAAATGATATTGTGTGGTTGATAGGTAATATTTTGCTCGCCGACCCTCTGCGCTATGTTGATCGGGTTGAGATGTTTGATTTTAGTGGAGATCAAGCATTTAACGTTTTTGATACCAGTGCCCTGTCTCAAGCCATTGCGGGCTCTGGCTCGTTAGCAGGATGCTTTGCTCAAACAGGAAACAATTGCGACGTTAATCGTGATGGAACGCATAATGTCCACGACGGTAACTATCTTATCAATATCTTAAACGCGCCGCCGCCAGTTACCACGCTACCTGGTGCCAGTATTTTGACGAACAATAAAGACAAAGAAACCATATTCCCATGGACGCCTGAAGCGCCCTTTGTGCTCCCTGCGGGGAATTATAAAATTGTCGTATGCGATCTTTCTCGACCGAAGGTGTGCGATGAAAGCGATCA
>DATDWI010000008.1:0-5905 GCA_036517415.1 Minisyncoccota bacterium | reverse complement strand
GCAATTTTGACCCAAAAAACGCACCAGCATATTCGTAGTTTGAAGTGCCTAGTATGGACGGCGTTTTGAGATGCAGCCGCTACGCATTCGGACCGAATCGCCTCCATTATTGCGGGCCGGACGCCAATCGTGAACTTTTTGAATATATCCACGACGGCTTTACCGACCCCGGACTCGCATCTCTCCTCGGCGCATTCCAGACAATGTACCCGTATTTGCAGCATATCGCTCGCGAAAACCACATCCGCGACCCTTTTGACGAGCGCGTAGTTGAAGCATACTGGATTGGCAACGAGCTTCTTGACTCAATCAGGAAAAAGGCATTCTGGACACATCTTATTGAAGACCACAAAATTAAAAAACGCATTGGGTCAAAATCATTCGCGCTTGTTGAAGAAAAAATCGCGGGAGGCGCGGTCCCGCACCACTCGTTTCATGTGCTGGATATCTGGAAACGCACCGGGCATCTTGAGCGCGAACACACGCTTGAAAGCATGGATTCGTGCCGCATAAGCTGGGGCACGGTACTCGCAATTGACGGCTCGGCAATCACCGTTACGACAGAACCGCTTGTGATACAGAATGGGAAATTGGCTCTTGGCGGCCCGATTTCAAAAAAAATCACTCGAAGTCTTGAGGCGGATATAGAAATAGATGAGCTTAAAAATGGAGATTTAATTTCTATCCATTGGGGTGTTCCGTGCGAAGTGCTCACAAAGAAACAAGCGGCAAACCTCCGCGCATATACGCTCCGCCACATCGCTCTTGCCAATCAGACATTTTAATTTTTATGCCACGCGTCGTATACGTCTTCGGAAACCCAGATATCAAGGAAGATGCACTGCCCTTAAAAATTCTCCCACACCTTCAAAAAAAATTTCCTGATATATCGTTTCGGGTTCTTGACCCGAATGAAGAGTGGGACGCGCCGGAAAACCTTGTGATTATTGATACAGTTTTAGGTATCGACAAAGTTACGGTATTCGATGATCTTGACCGGTTTTCTTTAGCGCCCCGCGTATCGCTCCACGATTTTGACGCCTACGCAAACCTCCGCCTGCTCCAAAAACTCGGCAAACTAAAAACATTGAAAATAATCGGCGTGCCTGCAGACACAAGCAAAAAAGAGGCTATCAACAAAACCAGCGCAGAGCTTGCCAAAATTTAAGTATTTTTACTTTTTTTTACTTTTTCTCAATCTCTTTGCGGATTTTCGAATTTTCTAGCAATCCCCCAACAGCATCATTATTATGCCATGGCATAATAATGATGCTATTAAGTTTTATTTATATTTATCTATGCCTTTGCCTAAATGAGCTACACTTTAAACATATCCCGCAAAAAAGAATCTGCCCCGATATCGGTAGCAACTATAAGGCGTATTTCCTTGTCGCCGAGTCCGAAAAAATCTTTAAGTGTTTCGATTTCGTCGCTACAATCATATGGATAAACCCAAACACTTTTCTGGAGCAGATAAAACTCGAGGCGCTTGAGAAAGCCACGTAGGGCTTCGCGTTTTAAACGATTTGTATGAGCTATATCGAAAATTATTATTCGCCATTTGCCATCCCAGCGTTTTGGTTTTTTGATCTTCAAATGATTCATCTGCAAGCGTCCGGCCCTCCGCCTCCCCTTTTCATTTAACAAAATATATATCTGGTGATTTTTCTTTTCGATCTCAAGACAACCCGTTTTATACAAACGATAGAAAGCATTGTAAGTGTGTTTGCGCGGGTATTGATTGCGACGAGGAAACGTGCGCACAAGAGTACCAACAGCATTTGGCGCCATCACTGCGGCTACGACAACACCGCCAACCGCAAGCCATTTAAGCGCGTCTGCGGCGATTTCTTGTTTTGGCTTTTTAAAATAATATTTATACTTCGTCATGCAAAATCACACACAACTACCATACCATCACTATACCATATAGTATCAATATTATGCCATGGCAAGATATTGATGTCATTAATTACAGCTTTGGTTTCTAAGTTAGTACAATATATCGTATTAATTACCATCCTATACCATAAAAACTCCCACTTCCGAAGTAGGCATTTTACTTAACCTACGAACAATAATGAATAAATTAGAGGAAGTACAAAGAGGAAGATTAATAACCACCTACACCAAGCAAATTACCATCCATAATTGCTTTCATCTCTTTTTCGCTTATTTTATCTGCTCTTCTTTTTAAATAAAGATACAGTGCTTCGCCAACTCCGTCCTCATACGTGCTTGTGTGTATTTTCTTTCTAATACCTGCTGCAGTTGTTATCTGAATAATATGGTTGCGAAGATCCCTACTAGAACGCATTATCTTTATTTTTTCAATTTCATTGTATGGTATTTCTCTATCAAAATATCTTATTCTCAGTACATGCAGTAGCGTGGGCCGAATGGTAATTGAGTTTTTAGTTAATATTAGCGAACGAATATATATAACATGAATGACTAACATTGCTAAAGGCAACGCGATAATAAGCATTACATATTCGATCATAAATCTATCAAAGGGAGTCCCTTTGAACACCGGATCATCCGCAGGTATTGTTATTTGCAGATATATCGACATGGCGGGGCCAAATAAAAACATTATAGTATAAAATATCCAGCCAAAACCGTTTAAAGACAATGTTTTCGGATATGTCGATTCCCCCCACAGATAGTTTAGAATATTTTTTATCTTATCTTGCTCATTCTGCGAATGTTTTAATTTTTTAACATATTTAAAAAGAAAACTACTAAGCAGAAATAGTATCAGCGAACCGAGTATAATTATTATAATTTTATTAAAATCCATCTTCTACGGCTTCGCGCTTACAACCACTTGATTTTGAGAAAATGCGCAGCGCAAGACATGCAAGGGTCGTAGGCACGGATAAGTTTTTCGATCTCAAAGCCCATTTTTTCTTTGGGCACCTCCTCGATAAGATCTTCAACGAGGCGCGCAATATCTTCTTCGATATTGATTTGATTCTGGCCTGTTGGAACCACCACTTCCCCTCCGGTGACCAAACCGTTTGAAGCAAGTTTTACCTTGTGGTAAAGCGTCCCGCGAGGCGCTTCCACCACGCCGACACCTTCGGCATCGCGGTTTTGCCCTTTGATAACGGGCTCCGGCTGGATTTTTTCATTTCGTAAAATATCGAGGCCGTCGTCAATCGCATGGAGTATTTCAATCGCCTGCGCAAGGTTATTACGATATACGTCTATTGAAGGGAAAAGATCAAGCGTAGCACCGAGCGTTTCTTTGGTACGTGGGTGGAGAAGATCTTTTGCCAGATTCATGCGCGAGAGAGCGCCTACCATGTACGCTTTGCCTTCGCGCTTGTATGCGGAGGCCTGCGAATACGGCAAAACAACCCGCTCAAGATGCTCACCAAATTTTTCTTCTGGAATAGCATCTCCATCGGATGTGCGGATGATGCCGTTTATAAACCCATAGCGCTCGGGAACAATAGCAGTAAAAATTGTTTCCCGTTCAAAATGGAACGGAGTCTCGGCAAACACTTTAATGAGCCTCTCGACAGCTGGCCGAATTGATTCAAGCTTTTTGATTGCTTCCGCAACGCCGGCTTCATCGGGAAAATGCAAAAATCCGCCAATCGTCGGATGCAACGCGTGTACGGACCGCCCCGCAATAAGAGTAGAAAGATAATTGCCAGCGGCTTTTATCTCGAATGCATCGTGCAAGAGCTGATGCTGAATAGGATCGTTTTCATCAAAATCCAGAAACGCATCTTTGCCAAACATATCCGGAAGCGCAAAAAGGTACAGATGCAAAGCATGGTCTCTGATATTGAGCCCATACATGGTAAGAACACGAAGGAGTATTGTCTGGCGAGATGGCGTAATGCCTAACGCGCGTTCGCATGCCTCTATGCTTGCTAAAATATGGGCATTCGAGCATGTTCCGCAAATACGGGACAAAAGCTGGGGAAGCGCGATAATGGGCTTCCCTTCCATCGCTTTTGTGAAAAACCGCTTGAACTCCGTTATCTTAAAATGAACATGCTCAACTTTATTGTCTTTAACGCGGACTTCGAGCGAAGCAGAACCTTCAAGCTTCGTCAGGCGATCCAATGTAAGGTCAAACGTATGCATATATATTATTTAGCTGCTTGTTGAAATTCCCCCACAAGCCCAGTAACGGCTTTCAGAAACACGTTCGGATCCATGGGACAGCCGCCGATTTCGGCATCAACCTTCACGACCTCCGAAACTTTTAACACTTTCGGAAGTGCGGCAAACCGCGCGGTAAGAAACTCGATTTCCTTTTTTTGCTCTTCATTGAAATAATTTCGTTGGCCTGCAGGCATACCCACGACAGCACATGCCCCAACCGCTACCAGTTTCTTTGATTTTGAACGAATCTCTTTGAGCTTCTCCGCGTGTCCGTCGGAAGCGATAGCCCCCTCAATAAAAGCAATATCGAGCTCGTCGAGAATATTGTTTGTGCGAAGCACCCGAACATGCCTGAAATCAAATAACTTTTTCCATTCCTGCCAATGATCGTTTAAAAGCTCTGTAAAAACAATAACATTGTCTTCGCAGCACGAGAAAGAAAACCACCCAACCCGTATTTTAGTATTCGCATCCATATGCGTGATTATGTATTATTACTAGTGAAAAATATTTCCATTGCTCTTAATTGTTTTATCATTAATAAGTTGACGTGCAAGGTATCGTAGTAAATTATTTTCTAACCTAATTCTGACAATGAATATAAAATCCCATCTTTATCAACTGCCCACCGATTATAGATAAAAACCTTTATTGATTTGGTAGTTGGATTATTGAGAACTTCCGAGCCACCTATTTCAATATATCCATCTATTATTTTATCAGTACTCGTGTTTTGGTTAATTGACGACCAGCTGAAACTCATTAAACAGCTTTTAAAGTCGTTTTTTGTAGTGATAGTTTGCCCGCACTTTTCACTCATTTTTTGCCAACCACCTTTGCCACAGTCATAACAGTCTACAGAATTACTGTTATTTTGTTGTTGTTTGTATAAAAAATAAAATATTCCACTCGCAATAACTGCTAAAGCAATAATGCTTACAAAAACATTTCTTTCGTTCATATCTTTATTGTACCAAAGATGCAAGATTAAACGAGGGGTCGCCCAGCTCTTTTTCTTTCCCCTCGACTTTTATATCCCGCTCGATAATCTTCGAGACCGCTCCGAGTTCTGCTGCCTTGTTGATAAATGTAGCGCCGATGACTTCTCCGTCTTTCACTATGATGCGGGCATACGAATTCATTTCTTTCGAGCCGCGCGGGATGATGAGGCGATCGGACTCGGGCCGCACATCCCCCACAAAACCGATCGTGATGCCGAACCCCTGCGTTGTATAAAAAGAAACGAGGCGAAACGGCTCGCGCGACCCCGCCATATTGAGTGCGGCAACTCGCCCCTGCATCTGCGCGTTGACCCAATTGCCAAGCTGTATTGTCTCTCCCAAAATAAGATCGTTAAACTCGGCTGCATCCCCGGCGGCCCACACCGAAGGGATATTGGTTTCAAAATATTCGTTGGTCACAATACCTCTCCCGACCGAAACGCCCGCGCTTTTCAGCCAATCGAGCGGGCAAAAAAGCCCGATGCCGGCAATAATCATCTCGGCAGGCACGCGCATGCCGTCCTTGAGCACAATACTCTCAACCGTACCTGCGCCCTCGATTCTTTCCACTTGGGCATTCTTGATAATACGTACACCACCCTTCTCAAGAGCCTCCTCAATCATAAGACCAGATGTCTCGTCAAGCAGATTCTGCCAATAGTATGGCTCGCGAATAATGAGCGTTACGTCGACATTAGCAAGACGCAACATATCACACATCTCAAAACTCACAAATCCTCCTCCGATACTGGCAGCGCGCTTAATCGCGCGCGTTC
>DATDWI010000007.1:0-3336 GCA_036517415.1 Minisyncoccota bacterium | reverse complement strand
GCGAGGCTGCGAAAGGCTCTCTCAATCGAACATCGCGCGTGTTGGGAAGCAATAACCAACGCATTAGCGACTCTGACATTTTGCCGCTGGTGGCAAAAATGCTTGATCGCAAAAACCCGCGAGAGTGGTACTGGGCGCTGATGGATTACGGTAGTGCTCTTGCCTTGAGCTTGTCGAAAGACGCGAATCCTAACCGAAAAAGCAAACACTATATAAAGCAATCAAGACTTGAAGGATCGAATCGGCAACTGCGCGGGCAGATTTTACGGATTATGATTAAAAACAATGGGCGTTTTGGAGTGCTGGATCTTGCTCGGCGGCTTAAGCGGTCCACTAAGGAAATTGCGCGCGTTTTGCGTGTACTTGAAGACGAAAAACTCATACGTTCAACAAAAAGAAAATTTGGTATTGCATAATCTCCTGCGGGGCGCTAGCCTTTTACATAGACATAGAGAGGCAGGAGCGGCTAATGATAATCACCGATGGCGTCACCCCCGATTATCGGAATCATATAGAAAAAATTTTAGGAGATGCATCGCCGCACTACTTTGAATTATTGGAAGAACTTGCGGCGCACGGTAACTCCGCAAATCCTGAAAATTTAGATGAGGTTTACGGCGCAATGGAGCGAGTTATTCGCAATGTGAAAAACTATGTTGGTCAATTCGGATGCGCTTTCGCGGCATTTGTTTTGATAGATCCGCAAGGAAAATGTCGGCTCCGCACCGCTCTTATTGATAAGATGGTAAATAAAACTCCTCAATAACTCGCAGATGCTGCGAGTTTTGTTTATACTAAAGATATGCGGTTGTTTCAGAAACTCATCAATAGCTTTCACCATTCATTTCATGGGCTGCGCTATGCGTACCGGAAAGAGTTGAGTTTTCGGATGGAAGCATGGGCAGGGCTTGTGTTGGTCGTCGTAGGGTATATTGCTTGGCCGCTTCGGGCGTACGAGTTTTTATTTTTGGCGCTGTCCTATTGTTTTATTTTAGCGCTCGAACTTTTCAACACGGCGCTCGAACGAACGCTCGAGCGATTACATCCTGAAGAGCACGAGCTTATTGGAAGAAGCAAAGACCTTGCTTCTGGTGCGGTGCTTATGGGGGTTATTTTTGCATTCGTCGTTGCTGCTGTTATTTTATGGCATCGAATTATTGTGCTATGATATAGAACAACGTTATGAGAATTATCTTCGTTGTTGCGCTGGCCGCGATTTTGATTTTTGTTGTATGGTTTTCATGGTTTGTGTACCAACCTGCGATGATCGACAAAATTGATAATTTGAATCAACAAAATAAACAAAGTACTATGAAACTAGAAAGCACCGCATTTTTGCACAGTCAATTGATCCCGCTACCACATACATGCGATGGGCCTGATGTCAGCCCGCCGCTTCGTATTTCCGAGATTCCTCGCGATGCAAAGAGCATCGCGCTTATTATGGACGACCCCGACGCAATAAAGCCCGCGGGCAAAGTGTGGGATCATTGGGTTATATTTAATATTCCAGTTCCCGAAAGCGGAGTTTTGGAAATATTCGAAAATAGCGAACCGAATGGGATTCATGGTGTTGGAACAAGCAAGAATACAGGGTACCACGGCCCGTGCCCGCCTGACGGCGAGCATCGATATTTCTTTAAAACATACGCTCTCGACACCATGCTTGGTTTAGCGGAAGGCGCTACAAAGGCGGAGGTTGAGCGCGCGATGGAAGGACACATTGTTGATCATACGGAGCTTATGGGCAAGTATAGTAGAAAGCGATAATCTAGGCGGATAAATGAAAAACTACGCAAAAGTCGGCAATCGAAAGGGAAAACCGGCGTATCGGACACCGTCGCGTTTTCGCGCAAATGTTCGTTTCCAAAGTTTCAAAAAGGATTTTCTCCTACGAGCGTTGCGCGCCAATCAGCGTGGGTGACTCTTGTTGAGGATTGGCTCTAATTCGCGCGAATGGTTGAATAGTTTTCGAGACGTGTTAGCATGATATAGCAATAATATGACAAACAGCATGATAAAAACAACAAAAGAGTTTGAGAGGATTCTTAAAGCGCTTGCGAATCGAAGGCGTCTTGCTATTATTCAACATCTAAAAAAACATCGCGAGGCGACTGTCGGAGATATTGCAGAAATAATTGGGCTGTCGCTGAAAGCTACATCGAAACATCTCGGTATTCTCTTTGCCGCGGATATCGTAGAACGGGAACAACGAAGTTTACAAATGTGGTATAGTCTTTCTCATAATCAAAAACCTGCGGCACATTGCATTATCAACCTGCTCTAATTCGCGCGAATAGTGGATTAGTAGATAGAAAGCAGAAGAATAGAAATATGACTCCATTTGCTCAAAAAGTTTTGCGCGTTGTAGCAAAGATTCCAAAAGGTAAAGTTCTTATATACCGGGAAGTTGCGCGCCGCGTGGGAAATCCGCGAGCGTACCGCGCGGTGGGCAATGTTTTGAGTAAAAATTATGATCCTCGCATTCCCTGCCATCGCGTCATGTGCTCCAATGGCTCTTTGGGCGGTTACAATCGCGGCGCAAAGAACAAACGCGCACTTCTTTTTGCTGAAGGCGCAAAGATAAAGATTTAGACACAATTTCCATCCCGCTTTTTTGCTTGACAAAATTTTGTGTCTCGATTATACTTACGGCTAGATTGGTTCGTTGAGTAGGACAGACAAACTCGACAACCTAAATACCCAAATCGCAGAGAGACGAAAGGAGATTGATGTCATGACAAAACGTGTTGCGATTGCAATTTGGATACTTGGGCTGTTTGTTACGATACCGTTATTCCCTTCTTCTTTATTTGCCGCGGATTATTATATTGTGCGCAAGGGCGACATGCTCTACCGTGTGCCGCATAGTGCACACCGGACATTTTTTGACAATGGTGTTACACGCACCAAGCATATTATTACTTCAATGTCATTGAAGTCACAAATAGTGAAAGCGTCGTGGTATGGGCCGCGCTTTCACGGCCGCCCTATGGCAAACGGCGAGGCGTTTAACATGTTTAAGATTTTCATTGCGCACAAAGAATTGCCGCTCGGAACTTGTGTAAGGGTGAAAAATTTAGAAAACGGAAGGGCAATCCAAGCCCCAATTTCAGACCGTGGTCCCTACATACCCGGTCGAAAATTCGACCTCTCGTGTTACGCAATGGGCATTCTAGGCGGGATCGAACAAGGTGTTATTCCGGTAAAATATAACGTTGTTCCACAACAATGGTGCAAACCGTCTGCGGAAGTCAATAATGAAGCCGTTTTAACTTCAGCGCACGAGCGTTGTCAAGAAGAAAATCATATCCAAAAGAACTAGGCTACTCTAGC
>DATDWI010000006.1:0-3151 GCA_036517415.1 Minisyncoccota bacterium | reverse complement strand
TACGGAGAAACCAAGGAGTATGACCGGTTGGCTGGGGAAGGAACATCGCTGTTTAAAAAACACTCGGTAACGCTCTCTGACCTTGACCCCGGTACGCTGTACCATGTTGCCGCGGTGTCGTACGATACATCGGTCAACCTTGCGCAAAGCGAGGATACAACGTTCACAACCAAAGGAGTCAAAGGAGAAAAAGTAGAGAAAGATGAGCTGGATGAAGAACCAGGAGAATCTGCGGTAGAGCGCATCAAAAAATTGCCGCCCGGCGTCAAGCTTTCGCTTGATAAAATTACGGCGCTCCTGAAAGAGTTTTCCGAGGAAGAAGTGGCGCGCATCTTAAACGAAGCGGGGCTTCAGCTTGTCTCGCCGCCGAAATTTACCGGCGGAGAGCCGGTGATTACGGTTACCCAAACAACTGCTACGATTGTTTGGAAAACAGATAAAAGTTCCGATAGCCGCGTTGCCTATAAAAAACACGCCGCATATGACGAAACAAAAGAAAATCCATACGGCTCCGAAGTGGGGAACGCCGATGTTTTTGCGCAAGATCACGAAGTTACTCTCGAAAATTTAGAGCCCGGTACTATGTATCACTATCAGCTGCGTTCGCGCGAACAGGCGGGGCGGTCAGCGAAGTCCATTGACCGGACATTTCGTACTAAGCCCGTAACACCCGAGGCAACTGGCATTATGGTTGCGGATCGGACCGAACACACCGCAACAATCAAATGGAAAACCAATGTGCCAACGAAGACCTCTATTGAATATAAAAACCTTCGCACCAATAAGGAGCGCTCGCAAGGAGATCCTCAATTTACGACTGTTCATGAGCTTATGCTCATCGAGTTGGATCCTGACTCAAAGCACGAGGCCGTTATCCGTTCAGAAAATGAAGCGGGGGTTTCTGCGGTTTCAAAAAAGTTCACCTTTACAACAGCCAAAGATATCACTCCACCCGAGGTCTCGCAGGTACGCACCGAGTTGAGCTTGATCCCTGGAAAAAGCGACGTGGTGCAAGCGGTCATTTCCTGGAGAACCAGCGAGCAAACAATGGGCAAAGTGCTCTATGATGAGGGATTGCAGAGAAACCGGGAGCTTAGGCAATCTACGGTTGCCGGAGAAGATCTCTCCACGGCTCATGTGGTCGTGTTGAATAAGCTGCGGCCAATTACCATTTATACATTTAAGATTGTCGCTCACGATGCCGCGGGCAATATCGGAACATCAAAGGAGTTTAAGATTATTACGCCGCGCAAGGAACAATCAGTACTCGAACTCATTATTAGCAATTTTGAGGATATATTCGGATTCTTGTATACTCAATAGTATATGAATCAAGGATCGTTAATCGCGCTCCGCGGGCTTTCTGTCGTATATCCTGAAGGAGACCACGAAGTACGCGCGCTCGATAATATCACGCTCGATATTTATCCCGAAGAATATATAATTTTTTTCGGGCCATCGGGGTGCGGTAAATCAACATTGCTCTATACGGTGGCGGGGCTGGAACGTCCCACGGCAGGCGAGGTGTTGGTAAGCGGGCAGGATCTTGCTCACTTTACCAGCGCCGATATCGTGGAACTTCATCGCCGCACGGTCGGGATGATTTTTCAGGCATATTATCTCATTTCTTCTCTTTCGGTGCGGGCGAATGTCGCCTTGCCCCAAATTTTTTTGGGAACGCCCAAACCCGAGCGTATTGAAATTGCCGAGCGCTTACTTGATCGGTTCGGTATTATGTCTCAGAAAGGAAAAGTGCCGACTAGTTTGTCGGGCGGGCAGCAGCAGCGTGTTGCGATTTGCCGGTCGCTGATGAACAATCCGCCAATTTTGCTCGCCGATGAGCCGGTGGGAAATTTGGATTCAAAATCCGCCGAAGAAGTCATGAAACTTCTTTTGGAACTCAACGAAAAAGACAAGCGCACGGTGATATTGGTTACCCACAATCCCGCGCATCTTATCTACGCGCACCGCATTTTTTATATGAAGGACGGAAAAATTATTCAAGAGGTGCGCAATGATAAAAGAGCGCAAGTGCGCGCCGATACCGTAAAACCATTTCGTGCAGAGGGTCTTAGTGAAATGCTGCGCGAGGCGCCCCATCTCGATGAGAGCGATTTAAAGGTGCGGCTCCTGATTCGGTATTTAACCGATCAGCTTGATGTTGATGTTGAATACAATTTAATGGCGTTACTTAAGCGCTTTTTGCGCGGCGACATTGATCGCGCTGTATTTGTTGCTACTGCTTCAGAACCGCTGCGAACGGGCGGTATTGGGCTTTATCATCCGCGCGCGGAACGCTTGGCTGACGATGTTACTGCGGTTATCGGAATGTCCAAATACTTAAAATCACATTTCGGGGATTTTCCGCGCAACTACGAAAAATATCAAGAACTGTTAGAGCGCGTTGCGCGCTATCTTTCTTTGTCTTCAAGTACGCATTTTTCCGACGATGCGCTCGCACGGTTTCAAAATGCCATTAAGGGTCGGCTCGAAGGATCGCTCAACAAAACATCATTTACTAATTTTTTGGATCTTTCGCATGATGCGGGAGGGGTGGGGCTTAATATTCGAACGGCGCACACGATGGCCCGTTTTTTGGACCTTATTTTAATTGATTATTCGTCATTATTGCCCTCAATGTCATGAGAGAAGTTGATTTGCTCAAACTTTCCACACGCATGTTTCGAACCCGGACGCTCCGCACGGTGCTGACGATTTTGGGCGTTGCGGTAGGGATTGGAACCATTGTGTTTCTGGTTTCTTTGGGATATGGGCTCCAGACGCTCCTTATTGAAAATATTACAACCTCCGATTCTCTTTTGACGCTGGATGTATTCCCGCCGGGAACAGACCAAGAATTGGTCGGTATTTCTCCTTCGGTACTCGCGCGGCTGCGCGATGTGCCCAACACAGAAGAGATCATCGGCATTGTCATTGCTCCGGGGCAGATAACGCACGAAGGTATTGCAACCAATGGCACCGCTATGCTTACTGAGGCGACATTTTTTCGCTTAAGCGGCATCAAGCCGAGCTACGGCGTTTTGTATGGATATCAGGATGCGCGCAATATTGTTATTACCACAACGCTCGCTCAACTCTTTGAATGGGATGCCGCGGAGGCAATCGGAAAAGAAATTTCTTTGTCGGTCTT
>DATDWI010000005.1:0-6426 GCA_036517415.1 Minisyncoccota bacterium | reverse complement strand
CCACAGCGTGCGATACAATTATTCCTGACTCGGCGCTACCAGGAAATTCAGCTGGCTTTGATGTATTGCAAAGCCCGCTGTCTATTGACTCTCTCAATCCATCAACCTACAATCGCATTTGCCTTCAAGCAACGCTCATTGCAGGAACCAATGCCGCACCAACGCTGAATCAATGGGCAATTACATGGGGGGCGCCAGCAGGCGGGTATGTAGTATCGGGAACATATATCTCTTCGCCGTTTAACGCAGGAACTCCAAGCGCATTTACCGTCATTGAGTGGAATTGGAGCAAAACAAACCCCGCGTGCTCTTCGTGCGCCATACGTCTTCAGATTCAAACAGCGCCCGATGCAGGAGACGCTCCCGGGGCATGGACGCCAACATGGGCAGGACCCGAGGGTAATGATGGAGACGAAACTGATTATTTTACCCTTTCAACGGGGGAAATGATTCACAAAGACCACAATGGCAACCAGTGGGTGCGTTATCGCACAACGTTAGACGGAGATGGAGTCGACACCCCGGTCTTAGAAGAAATAAGAATTTTTTATCACTCACAGATATGAACAACAAGGGATTTACGCTCGTAGAATTTCTGATATATATAGGAATTGTTTCGGTGATCCTCGTTTCGATAACTTTTCTAACAATAGAAAGTGTTTTGTTAGGAGCAAAATCCGACGACGCAGTAATGCTTCACTCGAGCGCTCGCTTTGCAATAGGTCGTATAGAAGAGGAGGTGCGCAATGCAACTAACGTCAACGAAGCCGCCTCCGTGTTTGATGTCAATCCCGGCGCGCTTTCATTGGAAACAGCAAGTCCGAGCACGAACCCAACAATCATTGATGTTGCAAATGGCATTTTGCAAATCAAGCGCGGAACCAGTAACGCGGTGCCGCTTGCCCCAAGCGCCATACGCGCCGCACGCTTGATATTTTCATCCTATTCCAAACCGGGAACGCCTGGTACTATAAAAATTATTATGGAACTTGCGCCAACCAATACCCAAAATCAATCCTCGATTACCCTTGAGGAAAGCGCATCCCTCCGACAATAAAACCACCATAACTATGACACGTACATCGTATAATCAATCATCCGGATTCATTGCGCTTACCGCCGTTATCGTTATGATGATTGTTGTGTCGCTGTTTTCCGTTTCTGCAAACCGATCTGCTCTTGGAGAATTAATCAATACCGCCGGGACGCGCGCATCACAAACAAGTTTTTACCGCGGGGACGCGTGTGCGGAAGAAGCTCTTCTTCGGCTGCGCGGCGACGCAAGTTATGCGGGAGAAACGCTAACCTTCCCGGAGGGAAGCTGCGAAATTACTATTATACCTAACGGATCGCTCAGAACAATTACGGTAAGTGCCGCGTATCGAGAAGCATATCGCAATATACAAGCCGAAGCGGTCGTCGGCGCGCACAATATCGTGCTCCAAAGCTGGAAAGAAATCTTTTAAAAAATATGAAAACAATGCTCATCATTGCCATATCGGATGGGAAAGCGTATATTGTCAGCCTCGAGATGAAACACGGCGCATTAATATACCACGCTGCTGAAAAAATTTCTCTCGTTTCAACAGCGAGTACTTCCGAAACACTCATAAAAGCCGTCATCGAAAAAAAACTGCTCACAAAAAGCGAAACATACGGAGAAATTAAAGAAATATCACCGCTTGTCGCGCTTCCCGAAGAACAATGCTACGTACACGCCATACAACTCAATAATCAAACAAACCAAACGAACATTGCCGAGAGAATCGCCGACGAAATTTCCCGTGTGATGCCAATAGCGCGCAACGAGGCGGAGATACGTTGGGAATACAATAAAACAAAAAAGCGCATAGTCGCAGCGGCGGCAAAAAAAACTGATATAACGTCGATTCGGGTTTTATGCGAACGTTTTCAGTTAGGGAAAATTATATTATACCCGGAACCTCTTGCAATCGTTGCGTCATTACAAAACCAGGGAACGGGAGGCGCAATCATTATCGATTGTGGGGAATACCGCACAAACGCAGTGTTTTTCGATGAAGAGGGATTTTTGGCAAGCTACGTGCTCCAAAAGAGGACAGAAAATATTCATTCGTTAATTGCCAAACAATTTCGCGTATCGCTCTCTCAAGCTCAAATAATGAGAAAATCCATCGGTATGAACGCGACCCAAGATGGAGGTACATTATTCGAATTTTTGAAAAAAGACCTCGATGAAACGTGGCGTGAGTGCACGCACCTGCTCGAATCAGCGCGATCGCAATATCAAAAACCGTTTGTGACATTCTTTTTTATTGGCGAGATTGTTGATACGCCGCATCTGATAGAGTCCTTTCATAGTCAGATCGGCGGGGCGGTTGCTCTGGCAGATCCGTGGCACAATATACAATCCGTGCCGCAGCATATTCGCCGCGACACAGGTTTTGCTGCGGCGCTTGGGGTCGCCATGCGAAGCATAGGATCTTCCGATAATCCGCCGTTGAATCTCAACGACTCTGCGCCTTCTCACGATAACCAATTCGCCTCGGTCGTCGCCCTTACTTTAAAAAACAACCCTATCTCGCTCGTGCGAGCAAGAGCGACCGCTTTCTACGCCGCGCTCCATACGCGAGCAAGGCGCGCTTTATTCGTCGCTGCAGCCATGATGATGGTGCTGATTGGCATTGTTCTGTGGAAGCAATTTACGCCATACCAAGCAGTGCTGCCGAAAGAAATAGAGCTTGCAATTTTTGTAGGCGACGGCGACAGCAACGATGCTATACGAGGAAAGTTATGGGAAACTACCGTCTCGGTTACTGATACCTTTGCCACAGCCGGCGTTACGGAAATATCCTCCTATGCAAGCGGTACAATTCGCATTATCAATGAAACCAATAACTCGATCAACTTGCGCGGCGCAACACGATTAGTTTATAAGGACGGCGATCGCACAACGATATATCAAATCCCGAAAGCGGTGGTCGTACCAGCGCACGCAACAAAAGCAGTGATCGCAATTGCCAGCGAATTAGGGGCAAAAGGCAATATACCAGCTGGAGCTCGCATGTCATTTCCCGGCCTTCCTTTGAAACTTCAACAAAGCGTCTACGCTGAAATTCCTGATTCAATAGAAAATGGCGTCGCGCACGTTCCGACCATTACAGAGGAAGATATTCTGGGCGCTGTATCTCGTTTAAAGCAACGGGCAGCAGTCCAAGCCCTTTGGCTCTTGAAAAAACAAGCAGAGGACGAGAGATATGGTTTTCTTGAAGAGCCGTTGGAAACAAAAACGCTGGAAGAAAACGTTTTTGCTAAGCCCGGGGACATGGGAGAAACATTTTCCCTTTCGCTGCGCGTGTATGTAAGTACGATAAGTTTTCCACAGGACGATGCTTGGAAACGTATTGCCAAAGACCTACAATGGGATTGGGAGGATTTTGCTCCACAAATCGATCAAGAAAAAGAAATACAAGCAACGCTCCTCGCTTACAACGCAGAAACAAAGGTCGTTCGCATACGGGTATTGTTGTCCGACAACAATAATACCAATAATTTAGTGGAATAAATTAAACAAATCATAATGAAAAAACATAAATATGGTGGATTCACGCTTGTTGAATTGCTTGTCGTAGTAGGCATCATTGCCATAATCGCATCAGTGGTATTCGTAACCCTTGAACCAGCGCGGAGATTCGGCGATGCGCGCAATTCCGCTCGCTGGAGCGAGGTTGTTTCAATCCTCAACGCGGTCATTAAATATCAAGTAGATAATAATGGATCGTGGCCAGGTTCGCCAACACCAGTCCAAGGAACGACATATGTTATCGCAAATACCTCAACAGGCGCCGCTACATGCACTGCGTCATCTTCTGCCACCACAAAACTTGATTTATCGGCACTGATACCTCAATACCTTGCAGAGCTACCAACTGACCCGAGCGGCGGCACGGCAACCGAAACGGAATATTATTTCGAAAGATTGCAAGGCGGCGTTATCCACATTGGTGCATGCCAACCAGACAATAGCGCAACAATATCTGTTGCTCGCTAACCAAAATTCCATATCAACTTACCACAAAACACAAAGCGTCTCGTTTTTGGCGAGGCGTTTTGTTATGTAGTACAATAGAGAAATATTATGGATGAAGGACAAAGCGAGAAGATCAAAGAAGAGAAGGAGGTAATCCCGACGATCCGGACGATGCAAATCGACGCCCAGATGTACATCAAGCAAAAAAATCTCAGTCCTCTTGATATTGCCGCAAAAACATATGCCGCCAACCCGCCGCGGCTCGGCATTAAACAGCCGCGCTCGTGGAGAGTGTTCCTTGTGTTGGGCGTAGTAATACTTATGGGAGCAGGCGTTGCGGTATGGTGGTTTTTCTTCCGCCCTCCCGTAGTAATACCTCCTCCGCAACCAAAACCGCCAGCCGCAATTGTCCGCACCGAGGGCGAAGCAGAATTAGTGCTATCACCAGCAAATGTCCGACAATTTCTTGATTCAATAGAACAAGAACGAGAAGCAAACCGGCCTGTGGGGTCTTTGATATATCTTCCCATCGCTATGGGTAATGGAGGAGCAAAACGATATATCAACGCGCAGGAGTTTTTTCAGACACTCAACATTAATCCACTGCAATCGTTTCTGGAAACCATTCTCCCGAGATTTTATCTTTTCGCATTCAAAGGAAGTGCGCGCGGATCGCTTGCGTTTGCTTTTCGCACCAACAACTTCGAGCGCTCATTCTCTTCGCTTCTTTCGTGGGAACGGACGATGCCGAGAGATCTTCAGTATTTTATTTCCCAAAATACTGCGTTTGATACACTCCCGCGCGCGTTTGCCGACAAAACTATAAAAAATCACGACGCCCGCGTATTGATAGATCAATCGGGCAATGTTGTCCTGGCCTACGCGCTATTCGATAAAAACTTTGTTATTCTGGCAACTTCCGAGGAAGCGCTTGCTGCGGTGCTTGAGCGCATGATCGCGGTACCTCCACAATAACAAAATGTTGACGTATCGCGCGGCGCCCGTTATGATAAAATCGATGACAATCAATCTTGATTATTTTCAAAAACTGCTCGAGGATGAAAAGGTCCGGCTCGAAGGAGAGCTCGGAACCATCGGGCGGCGCAATCCCGATGCGCCGGAGGACTGGGAGGTAGCAAAGCCCGATATGAATATCGCGGCATCGGCGCAAGACGAAGTTGCAGACGTTGATGAAGAATTTGAAAACCGCGCAAGCGTTGAGGCAAACCTAGAAGAGCGGCTACGCGATGTTGATAAAGCGCTCGAACGCGTCCGCCACGGAACATACGGTGTCTGCCCCGAAGGGAACCATCCCATCGAAGAAGCGCGATTGCGCGCCAACCCCGCCGCAAGCACTTGTATAGCACATGCCAAATAGCTTCTTATCACTTATAACTTTTCACTCTCATCACTTAACCTATGGTAACGATCGATCAAAAATTTCCCCATTTTTCTTTAGAAGTATATGATCCAGAAAAAGATGATATCGGGAAAGTTTCCTTAGGTGATTTTTCCAGCAAGTGGCTGGTGCTCTTTTTTTATCCGGCGGATTTCACTTTTGTCTGCCCGACCGAGATTGTCGACCTTCACCGAAGGCATGAAGAATTCAAAAAACTCAAAGCAGAAGTGGTTGTCGTAAGCACCGATACGGTCTACACGCACCGCGCATGGATCGAGGCAGAAGAAATATTAAAGGGTCTCAAGTGCAAAATGGCGGCAGATCACAACGGAAGAGTGTCGCATACGCTCGGCATCTACGACCCCGAAAAGGGACTTGCGCAACGCGCGACGTTTATTATAGATCCGGACGGTATATTGCGTTCCCAGGAAATCGTCGCCGACGCTATTGGAAGAAACGCAGCAGAAATTGTGCGAAAAATTAAGGCGCTCAAATTCGTCCGCGAAAACCCCGGCCACGTCTGCCCAGCAAGCTGGGACGAAGGCGCAGTTACCATTCAACCCTCCATCAAAAAAGCCGGGAAGGTATCAAAGGAGTGGCATTAAAAATAGAATTTTGTCAACCACAAAAACCCGAGAATAAGAACGAGTTGGCAAAAAAGCCCGATTTTCCAATGGTTTTTGTGCGTCCACGACTCGTTTTTGTTGTGCGCCCATTTATGAAAACGCTGTAAACTTACCAACGGCTCGCGTTTCAATTTCCAATATACAAATTGCAATGGGTCGGGCAGAATGCCAAATCCGGCTCCGAGAACTATTGTCCAAAAATCGTAAATACTGGAGGGAGAAAAAAGGGCAAGAGACAAAATCATTCCCAGCGAAGCATCGCTCGCAATAATAATAAAATCGCGCCCGAAGTGCTCGCCGATGATCATGTCACTCTTGAGCGGATCTTTGTGGTCTTTGAGAAATGAACGCGGGAAGTAATCCCAATGACGGATAGCATCAATCGCGAAGTG
>DATDWI010000004.1:0-5425 GCA_036517415.1 Minisyncoccota bacterium | reverse complement strand
CTTCCGATTCAAGATTTTTTCGCTCCAACTCTACTAATGCGCGAAATTCAATCTCTTCTATCCGATCTTGTTCCAACGCTGCGCGCGCTGTTTCCTCTTCTTGTTTGAGCGCGGTGAGATCCTCTACAGCAAGCTGAATGGTTTCCTGCATTCGATAGAACGATTCAACGGCATCAAAAAATCGCGCAAGGTCCTTGTACTCCAAAGCAAGCTCCAGCGCCGATCGCTTGTCTTGTTCGTCAAGTTGACGGAGCGATTCGGCAAGCGAGACCTTGCTTTTTGCAACCGTCTCTTCGATACCCGCAATTGACGTTCGCTTCTCTTCAATTTGTACCTCAAGTTTTTTGATTGAGAGCGTGCGCGCTTGAATGGTAAGCCGTTTGAGCTTTATATTTTCATCAATAAGAGCGATAGTGCGCTGAAGCGACTCCGCTTCGGTTCTTTTTTCAGCAACGCGCGCTTCGGTTTGCGCAATTTCTTGTTCAAATGCCCGCAGTTGCGCCTCAAGCTGTGTTCTGCGTTCTTGCACCAATGCAGGATTTGCCTGCTCCGTGAGAGACATTGTTTTAAGCGGAGCAAGCGCAAGCACTACATACGGCAATGCCACCCATAGCAAGGACGATGTTCGTTGATACATAGTTACTTCTCTTCGGAGGACATATTGTCTTCTGATTTTTCTTCTTCTTTTTCCGGTTTAATGACTTCGATGTCCTTGAGAGCATCCTCTGCGCTTACTGCCGGCGCTTCTTCTGCTTCTGCTTTTCGTTCTTCAAGAATTGCTATGGTATCGTTTGCGTCAGCAATAACTACGACACCGTTGGGTACAACAAGGTCTTTAACAAAAACAGCGTCCTTAGGATTTTGCAGGCGCGATATATCGATGAGCAACGAATGCGGCAAATTCCCGGGGAGCGACCTAATTTTAATTTCATACATTACTTTTACTAAAATTCCGTCGGACGCCTTGCCCGCATCTGCCTCGCCGGTGAATTCGAGCGGAACATCAACTTCCACTTCACGCTGCATGTCTACCATATAAAAATCTGCATGAATTGGCATGTTGTTAATGGGATCGAGCGCAACATCGTGAATCAGTACATTTTTGTCTCCTTCGGGGAGTTTTAAAAGTATCAACGAGGATTCACCCGCCGATTTCCATATTTTGACAAACTCATTATAAGAGACTGAAATATGTTCGCTCGCCACTCCCTTGCCATACGCAACCGCAGGCAAAAGGCCCTCCGTGCGAAGGGTTTTTACCGATTTTCCACGAATTGTTCGCGGCTGCGCCGTTAATGCGTCCATGTAATCTATCGTACCACGAAAACAAGAAAAAGAAAATGGCTGGAAAACTTTAACCTATCAGATTCGGCGGAGTTTGGCCGGAAAGAGCGGCAATGATATTTTCCGCGGCAAGCTCGGACATTTTGGAACGAGTTTCCTCGGTGGCTGAAGCAATATGTGGGGTTAAAATGACATTGTCGAGTTTTAAAAGTCCCGGTTCAACCGCGGGTTCATTTTCAAAAACATCGAGCGCCGCACCGCGAATCGTGCCGCTCCGAAGCGCTTCCGTTAGCGCTTTTTCATCCACCACTGGTCCGCGCGACGTATTGATAAGATAGGCCGTTTTTTTCATAAGCTTTAGGTGATCAGCGTTCATGAGATGCCGTGTTGAAGCCAGAAGCGGGACATGAAGAGAAACAAAATCCGCCTCCGCAAGCAATGCTTCGATTGATGGTTTATATGTAGCGTGAAATTCATTCTCAAACGCTTCGTTGCGCTTAATATCGTAGTATATCACGTTCGCATCAAATCCTTTTTCTGCATGATGTGCTACGCGCGCACCAATGCGCCCAAGACCTACAATGCCAATGGTTTTGCGCGAAAGATCGGTTCCTAAAAGCAGCATCGGCGCCCATCCTTGATAATGCCCTGCGCGGGTAAAGCGATCTGCTTCTGCAACGCGATGGGCAATAGAGAGCATCAGGGTAAATGTATGCTCGGCCACCGTGTCAGTAAGCACATCGGGGGTATTGGCCACCATCACGCCACGTTTTTTTGCGGCCGTAAGATCAATATTGTCAAAACCGACCGCGTAGTTTGCAAAAATTTTGCACTGCGTTCCCGCGGCCTCAAAAACATCATCATCAATCTTATCGGTCAGCAAACAAAGCACCGCATCGTATCCATTTCCGCTAAGTGCCGTCATTAATTCTTCCTTAGTCAAAACGCCGTCTTTTTCGCTTATGGCAACTGCGTAGCCCGCGCTCTTTAGTTTATCAATCCCTGCGTTAGGAATTTTTCGTGTTATATATATTTTTGGCATATGATATTATTGTAACTGCTTGTGGCTGATAGCGCAAATAAATACAAGAAGGATGCGTCAGCACTAAATCCCCACTTCTTCACGATCGTGAAGAAGTGGGGATTAGCGCTTTATATTAAATAAAACAAATCCGGCGTCCTTTAAGATTTGGATGGGAAGAAATGTTCTAGCAAACGCTCTTCACACGAAATATTTTGCGTCTCCACTATTACAAAATTATCAACAATACGAAGATCGTCCCAAATATCAAAAAAATCTTGCGGTAAATGGTAAGGATAGACCCAAACACTTTTTTGAAGTGGATAAAATCCAAAATTATACAACTCTCTACGAAAAAAATCTCGGCGTCCTCGAATTTTTTCTGGGATATCAAAAATTAACAATCGCCATTTGTGGTCCCATTTGCTGTGAGCTGACATGGCGAGCTTCGTCTTAATGCGGCGCGCCAGTCGCTCCCCTTCCTCTGTCAGGATATATTCTGCTTTTTTGTTTTTTTGTTTTACTCCAACAACCAAACCGCGCTCGCCAAGTCTCTTGAATGAGTGATAAAACGACTTGCGCTTTGTGTGTTTGCAAAAAGTATGATAGTACGGATGTAGCCAAAATGACTCAATACCTGCTTTTTTAAGCGCACCTAAAATAAGCACGGCGACATCAGATATTGTTGGTTCATAAATAACCCTTCTACGCATAATTCTATCATTAGCATACTATCCCTACTTTGTCACGATCGTTTAAAAGCAGGGACAATAAATAAACTCTATAACAACCGAAAAACTTACTAAATTCTATTGGCAGCGCCGAATAATTGAAGTTTTTGTCGGAGTATTGTTTTCATGGCTTCGCGAGCGGATGCATCATATTTATACGGAATGACGTTTGATGGGTCTTTTTGAAATTCATCTTTAAGCGCTTGGGTATACGCAACGCGCAGTTCGGTATTGATATGGATATTGGCAATGCCAGCGGTAATAGCCGCTTTGATTTGATCGTCAGGGATACCCGATCCCGCGTGAAGTACCAAAGCGACATCGTCGGGAACCGCCGTACGAATTTGTTTTATTCGCTCTATATCAAGAGTGGGTTCATTCAAAGAAATCCCATGAATATTTCCTACTGCGATAGCGAGGCGGTCAACGCCTGTGCGTCGAACAAAATCTGCGGCTTGCTCTGGATCTGTATAATCTTCGGGGCGTACTTCAATTTTTTCGTTTTGAATTTTCGACTCCCCGCGCAAGTACCCCAATTCCCCCTCCACGCTTATCACTGGCAACTTATCGCTTTTCACTTGTTTGGCGTATTCAACAATTTTTTCCGTTCCAGCAACGTTGTCCTCGAACGATAATGCCGACAAATCAATGTGAATAGAATCGTATCCGGCATCAATCGCTGTCTTTGCCGCCTCAACGCTTTTGTGATGATCGGCATTCAAAAATATCGGGACGCCAAACTCTTTGCGAAACGCATCACGCAAGGCAACGGCTTGAAAATATCCAAGATGCTTCGCTTCACCCTCCGAGGTCCCTAAAATAGCGCAGGTTCTTGCTTCGTTGGCCGCTTCACAAATCGCCCGCGCCTGATCACTTTCTGAAAAATTAAAATGCCCCGTCGCCCAGTGTTCTTGTGTGGCCTGTTTAAGAATTTCGTTAAGAGTCATGCTATAAATTACAATATTATCTTTTTTATTTGCTCGGTAAAAAAATTTTCAATTTCTTTTTTTAAGATTGGCTCCTTAAGAAATATAATTTCTGTATCGGTAATATCGTCAAAATATACCATTTGCTCAAGGAGAAGTCGCACATTGAAAGCGTCTTTATATTTTTTTTCTGCATCGATGATTATTCCATTGATCGTTATACCCGACTTCAAAAGAAAATATAAATCAACATAATCTTTGAATGTACCGCGTCTGCCAATAGTATATGCTTTCATTGCGGCAATTTCCGGCAAAGGAGCAAGCTTGAGACCTTCCCATACTACCAATGAATGAAGCATAGGAAATGGATAATAAAGAAAGGTTACCTTGGTTTCACCAACAATCAACGTGAGTTCATTTTTATTATTTACTAACATTTTTTGTGAATAGTCAGCAAATAGTTTTTCGACCGATGGTAATAAATCAGAAGCAATTTCTTTTTCAGAAAAAAAATCAAAATCAACCGAGATGCGATGCCCCAGTTGGAGCGCAAGTGCCGTTCCGCCAGCCAAATAAAAACCCTGAAGATTTTTAAATGGCGGAAAGAGAGTTTTGGCCGACTCGGTAAGTGCCTCGATGTGCATTGTTATGTTCTGATATTCCCAATAATAACGAGATAAGCTTGAGTGCTTGCGGGCGAAACTCACTTACTGGCGTCGTTTCAATAATCTTCTTGATTTCCTGCGCCGAATACATCTCAACTAGCCATCGCCAATGAGATAAATCGCCATAATTAATCGTGTTGATAATAATACGATTTTTATCGCGCTCTACGTCAAGTCGAGAGATATCATATGACCACAAGAGCGTCTTAAAATTTTTGGGCAATGTAATTTTACTCATAATAATATTGTAGCACAAATACGCCCCGTCGCCCAATGCTCCTGTGTTGCTTTTTTAAGAATTTCTTGGAGAGTCATGGTTGCTTTGTTCTACTCAATCGCTGATGGATCAAACCAATAATAGAACCGATTAGCGTATACCATCCAATGACAAAAATTATTATACTAAAATCACACGGAAGCTCATTGTTTGGATATGAAATATCAGCAAGAGTCTGGCATTCTATAAAATTACTATACCCTCGAAATGCCCCAACAGTTGTGCCTAAAAATAACCATATTAACAAATAATCTTTCTTAATCATATTACTTTCGGTACATAATCTTCTGGAGCTTTGGAGAGCCAAGCTTCGAGTTCGGGGCGTGTGAGAAGGCCTGCTTGAGCACCGACATGCTGGACAACCGACATTGAATTGATCGGCCCCCACATAAGCGCGGTACGAATATCGTGACCCAGGGCGAGAGCAGAGACAACTGTTGAAGTAAACGCATCCCCTGCCCCGGTGCGCTCAAATGGCGGTTTAGGGTCCGGGTAATGGCGCATAAAAAGACACTCACTCC
>DATDWI010000003.1:0-7396 GCA_036517415.1 Minisyncoccota bacterium | reverse complement strand
CTCTAATAAACGATTACGGAAAATTTCACGTGCTGTATCTTCAGACACTGAATGTTTGTACGCATAAAATGCTGGGCTGTGTACAAACGCAAATTGCCAAGCCGCCGCTGATGATAATTCCCAACGACCAGATAGAATTCTATTCCGCACAAACCACGGACCCACTATTATTAAAACACCGAAAAGAAACAAACAAACTATTATTATTATCTTTTTGAAACGAATCTTAGTAATAAATCCCATTATACTAAAATAAAAGAGGATAGCGGGTATGAATACTTCCCCAATCGGACGCACCATCATGGCACTCCCAATAACCACTCCACCTACAATCGCATATTTAACGCTCCAGCCAGCAACTTCTATGCTACGAATAACAAGATATACACCGGATACTGCTAAAAATACAAATAAAGACTCAGTTAGAATTACATTTGAATAATATATTCCAAGTGGGTCAAAACAAAAAAGTACGGAACTGCCAAATCCAACAAAATGCGAGATTCGGTTACCAATGCGATAAATTAAAACAGCAGAAAACCCTGTAAGTAAAACCTGCACAAGCGGAATGGCCCATATACTTTGAAAAATGTATTGAATGAAAAGTAAAAAAAGAGGATATCCCGGAGTTTCTAAGCTCACAGGTGTATTGAACTCATCAATAAATCTACCAGATTGCCGGAGCGTTTGCGAAAGACGTAGATAATCTTGTGAATCAGAACCTATCGAAGGGAATGAAAATGAGAGTAAATCCGATAAAAACAACGCCGCTACAAAAAATAAAAGACGGATGCCAAGCGCAACAAAAAATATGACAACTTCAATTTTATGATCATGAAACCACCCACGCATATTTTTTTAATTAAGGGGGCTAAACCTATAATAGACGGCCGCGAATAAAAGTTTTAACGCATCGTACCACCGTATTTTTTTCCCCTCCTCAAAACTTCTCGCCTGGTAAGGAATAGGGACCTCTCGAATATCATATCCTCTGCGGGAAATTTTTGCTGTAAGTTCAACTTCAATTTCAAAACCCGTACTTTCTATCTCAAATGAATCGAGCACTTCCCGCGCAATGGCTTTAGAGCCAGTAATCGCATCGGTCAAACTAAGTCCTAGAATAAAATTGATAAATTTGTCGATAAAAAGACCTCCGAGCAAATACATCCGATAACGATATGAGTTTTTCTTGAGCTGTATATTTCTTGACCCGAACACAACAAATGCCTCACCGGCGAGAATCGGCGCAAGAAGTATCGGGTAAGTTTCTGGGCTGTATTCGAGGTCGGCATCTTGAATAATGATAATATCGCCAGTCGCTCTCTTGAAGCCCGATCTCAATGCACTGCCTTTCCCGGTGTTTGTCTTGTGAGTAATAACACTGATATCACCAATATTTTTGAGAATGTTCCCGGTGTTGTCCCAAGAGGCATCGTCAACAACAACAATTTCTTTTTCAAGTCCGCCCGGAAGCGCAACATTTTTCACACGCATTATCACACGGTTAATAGTCGCCTCTTCATTGTGAGCCGGTATAACAATAGACACCCTTTTATACCTCATAAAACATGCCTATCGTATCACAGGCCCAATACATTTGAAATATAAGATACTTTATTGTATAGTATAACGCATCTATGAAAATTCTTGTCACTGGCGGACTTGGGTTTATGGGTTCAAACCTGATACGCCACCTTTTTACCAGTTACCCCGAACACTCTATATGGAACCTCGACGTCATCACATACGCAGGAAACCCCGATAATCTAAAAGATGTTGAAGATCTTGAGCGTGATCTGCCAGAGCATAAAAAACGCTATCACTTTGTGCGAGGAGATATTTGTGACGAGCGGCTCCTAGATTATCTTTTGGGAGAACATTCTTTTGATGCGATTATACATCTTGCCGCAGAAACGCATGTTGATCGATCTATCCATGACACGCGCCATTTCATTCGAACCAATGTGGGAGGAACACACGCTCTTCTTGACGCAATCCGCTCAAGGCCAGTAAATCGTTTCGTACATATTTCGACCGACGAAGTTTATGGTGATAGAACCAATGAAGGCCATGCGCATGAAAATTCAGCGTTTATGCCTTCCAATCCGTATTCTGCCTCGAAAGCGGCAGGCGATCTCCTAGTCCAAAGTTATATCCGGACATACAATATCCCTGCAATCATTATACGCCCATCGAACAATTTCGGGCCCTACCAATACCCGGAAAAACTTATCCCGCTTTCAGTTTCAAATATTCTTGAGGGGAAAAAAATACCGCTCCACGGGACTGGAGAATACATGCGCTCGTGGCTTTTCGTGGGAGACTTTTGCCGTGCGGTAGATATATTGCTTCACGAAGGCCACATCGGCGAACATTACAATATCTCCGGGCATCCATGTACAAACTTAGATATCGCAAAACTCATTGCCAAGCGTTTAGAAAAAAATCCGGAGCATGTAATAGCATTCGTGGCTGATCGGCCTGGACAAGATAAATCATATCTCCTCTCGGGAGAAAAACTTAAAACCCGTCACAACTGGACCCACAAGCACGCATTCGAGGAAGCAATCGCTCACACTGTTGACTGGTATGTTGCCAACAAATCATGGTGGCAAAAAGTGCGGGCAACTCCGGGTTTTCGGGACTACTACAAAGAGCAAATCGAGGGCCGCTGGTTCTAGAGCATGTCTGAAAACCCGCTTTTGATAACGAGGGAGTGGATTTTTAAGACGAGGCGATCGAGTGGACGACGAAACGTATCGGAAATACATTGAGTCGCGCCTCCGAGTCGCAGTCAAAAATCCACTGCCGCAGCGAGGATAGGGTTTTCAGACATGCTCTAAAGTGAGGCCAACCAAAAGCGTTTATATAGCGACACAACAAAAGTAGAAAACAAGAGAAAATAGAACGGCATTACCGGCAAGAGATAGCGCGCCTCGGAGTGACTTATAAGTGCGTACATAACGACACTGTACGGGATTAATGCGAGTATCACTCCCCAGCTCTGCCAGTCTTTAATTCTATTCACATAATTCCAAAACACCGCTGCTATAAACGCGTACCACACAAGAAAAATACCGCCAAGAATTAAGCTTTTGAGATTTTGGTAAGAAGGCACGCTAGATCCCGCAAACGTATGATCCATGCCCTCACCACGAAGATTCACCGGCATATGTAAACGCAGAGCATAAACCGGTGTCAGCAGAATATACTGTAGTGGGTGCATCAATATAAAATTTTTCGCTTCAGCATAAACTGCTCGCTGTAGATCAGCCTCGTTTGCTTTCCCACGCTCCCATTTTGTAAGGTAGTCGTGCTCGCGCGCCACAGAAGCTTTTGTAACTGGCTCTGGATCAGCGGCGTAACCGGGATAGAGACGGTCTGCGTTAAAATCACCAAAGAAAGTTGCAACTATAAACGCGCGGATGCGCTTACCAGACATTTCCACGTCGTCGGCTCTTCGCATAATTGTCAGCGCCCCACTCGCAAGCTCATAGGTACCAAAAACTCTATAGCTATATAAAGACCAGCTTCCGACAAGCACGAGCACTGGTAACATATATAACACCGCTCGCGTAAAATTCACGCGATACTGAAAATATTGCAAAGCGAGCGCGATAGGCACAAAATACAAAAAAATTGGCTTTGTCAAAATAAGCACAGCCAGTGCGAGACCTTCGAGAAACAAAAATTTTGCGGAGCGATCTTTACCGTAACAAAGCGCAAAATAAACAAAAAGCAAGACAGCAAGCATGGCAAAAACTTCCGGGTTCATAATAAATATATTTGTGGATGCGCCCCACTAAAGTCCGAAAAAAAGCGGAGGCAACAGTGCAGATAATCCATCAAGAAAGCGTCTGCTTACCCGCCACAAGACAAAAAGTGAAAAACCCCATAATACAAGATGCAAGCCCCACACGACCCAAAGATATTCGCCAAATATAAAATACACAGTGGCAAGAAGAATCGGATACGCGGGGGGTCGCCTAAAGTACCCTGCAAACAGATTATCCTGCGTGCCAAAAGAACCACTTGTTACAAGATTGTGGGCGGTTTCTTGAAAAGCAATCATCCCTACGTCTTCCGCAAGCGAGCTATATTTAAACCGCCCGCCAAAAAAGGCAATGGCAAAGCTCGCAAGAACAGAAATAACAAGAATGCACCCAAATAATTTAAGCTCTTTCCCCATTCTTTATAAAAGCTTGCGTTTGATAATATACAAAGGCCTGCCTTTGGACTCGATGTACATTCTGCCGATATATTCGCCAATGACCCCAAAAATAAAAAGTTGCAAGCCACCCAAAAAGAGAACAATGAGAACAATGGTTGTGAAGCCCTCAGAGCGCGTTCCGTAGAAAATTCTTTGTATGATATATATAACGCTCAATAACGCAGAAACGCATGCAATCAAAATGCCCAAAATACTTACCTTGCGAAGCGGGTAGGGCGAGAAAGAAATAACGGCATCGAGCGCATAGCGCAATAATTTTGTAAATGTCCAGCGGCTCTTGCCAACAGCACGCTCGCCGTGCTCAACATCCACAACAACACTCGAAAACCCGACCCAGTGAATAAGTCCCTGAATATATACTGTGCGCTCTGGCAACGAATTGAGTGCGTCTACAACTTCACGACGCATTGCACGAAAAACACCGGCAAACATCATCTCGTGGCCAGCTGGCAATTCGTGCGCTGGAACAAGAAAGCGCATCATCGCGATAAACACTTTCGAACTTACCTTGCGATAAAGAGAATCTTTGCGGTTGGTTCTTCGCGCATACACAACATCATATCCATCATGTATCTTGGCAAGTAATGTAGGAATTTCTTCCGGCTTGTCTTGAAGATCACCGTCCATAAGCACAACCGTGTCCCCCTTGGCATGATGCAGACCCGCGCGGATTGCATAGACCTGGCCGAAGTTTCTCGAGAACTGAATAAATTTTATCTTGTTATCCAGCGCATGAGCGCGAACTACTTCCTCGCCCGTTTTATCACGGCTCCCGTCATCAACAAAAATTACCTCATAGTCTACACCGAGAGGATTAAGAACATTTTCCAGTCGTCTTACGAGTTCTGCAATAATTTTTTCTTCGTTAAAAACCGCGACTACAACTGAAATCATGATACCATAAAAATACCATATTATTACTTAACTGCAAAGTGCTATGTATGGTTTCAGTTGCCAAAAGAAAAACGCGCTGATACTATATACACCATATGGAATGCGACATTTGTAATTTCGAAAACCCAAAGGGGTCAGTAAGCGCAGTTATCATCAAAGAAGGAAGGATTCTTGTCCTTAAGCGCATAGAAGAGCCCTTTAATGACATGTGGGATTTGCCTGGCGGCTATATAGACGCGGGCGAAACGCCCGAACAAGCGATAAAACGCGAAATTAAAGAGGAACTTGGAGTTGACGCCAACATTGATTTCATCGGATGTTTTCCGGGAACAGCTTCGTGGAAAGATAAAGAATTCCCAATTATCAGCCACGCGTACATCGCAGAACTGACCGGCGAACTAAAGCTGAACACAAGCGAAAACTCGTCATTTAACTGGATTCCTATTTCAGACATAAATCTGAAAGAAATTGCCTTTGATTCAAACAAGCGCATCGTAGAATACGTAAAAAATAATTTTTCGATAAATTTTGAAGAGCTGAAAAAACTTATCACTCAACTCGATGCATCGGCCGATATCAAAGAAATCAATCTTTTCCGATCAATCCTAAACGGCTATATGAGCCGTAAATACGCCGATGGCAAACTTGTTGGCGTCGGCTGGATTTTCCCACGCCGAACACTTCTTCGCAAACAAGCGGTTATTGAAGATGTCGTGGTAGATTCGTCACAGCGCGGCAAGGGTTATGGCAAAGAAATTACGCTCGATCTCATGCGCTGGGCACAAGAAAATGCAATAGAAGTAATAGAGCTTACTAGCGGTTCGCATCGAATTGCCGCAAACGAGCTCTATAAAAAAGTCGGGTTTCAGTTGCACCAGACCAACCACTACCTCTACAAAGTAGAATAAGCTACTTCTTCTCAAGCACGCGTGCGGGATTTCCTACAACCGTCACTCCATCGGGCACGTCTTTAAGTACAACTGCACCGGCACCGACAACGCAGTTTTTCCCGATCGTAATGTCTGGGATAACCGTTGCGTTTGTGAAAATATCCGTCCCATCGCCTACCGTGACGCGTCCTCCGAGATTTACCCCAGGCGCAATGTGCACAAACGCACCAATGACATTATCATGCTCAACCACCGCCGCAGTGTTGATGATGCAATGCTCGCCAACCCGCGCGTCAGGATTTATAACCGCGCATGCAGCTACCACCGTACCGGCACCAATAGCGGCGCTTTGCGCGATCACCGCGCTTGGATGAGTCGCAATTGCAAACTCAAAGCCTTGGGCCGTGAGTAATCCTGCGAGCTCTTGACGTACTGTGTTCTTTCCAATCGCGATGATAATCCCGCGGCAATTCTCACGAAAGAGTTCGGCGAGCTTCTCTCTGCCGCCAAAGACGCTATACCCGAAAAACTTTTTGCCATGAAGCACGGCATTATCGTCGAGAAAACCAGCCACTGCCCTCCCACTGCGAATGAGGGCATCGGCGACTACCTTCCCGTGCCCGCTCGCGCCGTAGATTATGATACCCAAAGAACTCATACACGCCCTCCTGTAGACAAGCTAGCGAGTTTCTGGACACAAAAATTAACCGATTTCACGATATTTGCGATATCTGCCCGCGAAAGTGAATGATAAAAAGGTATTGCGAGGGCACGATCAGCAAAAAATTCAGTTACTGGAAAATCGCCCCGCTTATATCCGAATTCCCTTTTATAAAAAGCCGTGAGATGAATCGCCGGGAAGTACGGACGAGCCTTTATCCCGCTTTTTTCAAGCAGTTTAAGCAATCGATCGCGATGCCGAATATCGTACTTACGGGGCAAATGTATGACATATACGAATGGATTTACGAAAAAGTTATTTTGTATGACCGGAGTGCGCACAAGACCACGCTTTGCAAACATCCGGGTATATTCGCTCGCAATAAACCTTCTTTTTTTAATTATTGACGGCATGCGCTTCAGCTGGGATAAACCGAGCGCGCAATTGATATCCGCGAGATGATAGTTATACCCGAGTTTATCATATTCACCCCATGCCTTTCCTTTCACAATTCCTTGGTTTCGCATGCTTCTTGCGTTTTCTGCTATTTTTTTATCATTCGTTACAAGCATTCCTCCTTCTCCGGTTGTCAATGTCTTATTCGGATAAAACCCGAATACCGCCACATCACCGAGCGAGCCAGCCATTTTTTCTCCCCTCCTCGAACGATAATATGAACCGAGCGCCTCACAACTATCTTCAATAAGCGCAAGCTTATAA
>DATDWI010000002.1:0-13057 GCA_036517415.1 Minisyncoccota bacterium | reverse complement strand
GCGGACAATCCTTTGTTCCCAAGAATCCCCCCGCAGCGCGCGCTTCATCCAACGCCTCTTGCTCTGCGCGATTTGCGCGTTCGGTGAGGTCTTGCTGAAGAATGTTATATGCGGTAAAAGGATTGTGCGCGGGGTTATTGGTGAGAGATTGAAATCCCAGCCACCCTCCTTTGGAAAAGTCGTTGAGAAATGCTCGCGTGTCGCAATCGCCGCCCTCGCAGCCCGGATAACTTCTTACATCTTCTTTAAATGTCGGGCGAAGCCGATCAAACACCGATTGGTTTCCATATGGATTTGTATTAAATGACTGCCGCAGCGCGCCTTGAAATGCCGGGTCTAATTTGTTTGTTTTATTAAGCTCGGCAAGAAAAAAAGTCGTTGCGTTGTTGCGCGCACGCGCGCTATAACCCTCCCAATTTTCCACAAAGAGCGGACCAAGGCTTGCTGGGAACCCTTGTTCGATCTGGCTGATAACCTGCGTCGCTTCCCGGGCAAGCTGAATTTTTGAGGTTATCCACGCAACCTTATCAAGCGCTATTTCTTTTATTTGCAGGTATGTCGTATTGATAGCAGTAAGCGTCGATTGTACGGCGATTATAATTTCTTTTGCGGCGATAATAATGTCAAAAGGAAGTTGTACTATGTTTGCTATTACTTTGACCGGGATTGCGTGCGCCGGGCGAGGATATACAGCGCCAAGCATGACCACAAAAAGAACAATCACAACAAATATCCGTTGTGACGTTTTGTATTTTATTGGCCGGTTCATAGTAAAAAATTATTTAACAAAGTAATGTTCTAAAAATATTTAAAATATTCGTTCAAAGACGCTCCTGGGTCTTTATCATTGAGACGGACGCCGTCTTTTTCTAATTGTGTTTTGAGATTTTTGAAAAACTCAAGACTTTTTGGTAATTCTCGCCCGTAAAGCATTACTCCTACCGATGAAGCGATGGGATCATCGGCGAGCCGTTTCATATATTCATCCGCAATTTTTAAATTATTTATTGTATTGAGAAAATCGAGATGTATCGCGGCGTATGCCGGCGGCACGCCTTCTTTTTTCAAAAACACAATAATATTCTTGTACCACGTTATGTATTGTGAAATTCCTTCAAGTTTTGTCATATCTTGTGTTTCCGCGGCCGCCTTTACTATATCGAGTTCGTTTGGCAAAGAAGAATTGCCGCCGTTTTTCTCAAGAATTACACCAAGATTGTTTGCGTAATCTCGCGTGTTTTTGGTGGAAGAGATAACAATATCGTTTTGCGTGTATGCGTCTTGAATTGCATCAACTTTTGCTTGTATGTCTTCCGAAAGCGACCCGGCGATCTGATCTTTCTGGTCTGCGCTCAACGGCTCTCCGCCACTTAGCCCCTTGGTGGCGAGATAACGAGTTGACAAATTTTGCGCCACCTCTTCGGTCAGCGTTTTTGGTTCGCGATCATCAATTGGTTTTATCACAAGCTTGTCATCAGGCCCTGCTTTAAGCGGATCGCGCTCCAATTTCACTTCTTCGCCGTCCGGAGTTCCGTCGCCGTCGGTGTCCGGGTTTTGGGGATCGGTTTCCCAAATTACCTCTTCCCAATCGCGGAGGCCATCGTTATCGCTATCGAGCACCAAACGATCCGCAAAAGCCAAAATTTCTCTTTGTTGTTCTTGCTGTTGCTGCTGTAAAAGAGCGTTTGTATTGGGGACGGTCTCTGGTGGTTTTCGTTTTGCCACAAACCATCCGCTTGCGCCAAGCGCCAGCAGAAAAAGAGCGGTTACAACAAACCTTTTGCTGGGCAAGTATTGTTCCACAAGCGCAGAAAAAACACTTCTGCTTTGTAATTATAGCATTTTTTGGAGCACTTCGCCTCGCAAACCTCCTGTGGATAACAACTTATGATATTGAACACCGAGTGTTCAACAAAGTTGCCCAATCCTCAAGCGATAACTCCTCCGGTCTTTTAGTTGAACACTCGGTGTTCAACATGCAAGTCGGTAATGAGTTTTTGAGCATTTTGCGCTTATTTTGGAATGCTTTTCTTAACATAGCGAAAAAATCAGCTGGTTTTATGCTATTTTTGATAAACCACGCGTCGGATATGTGTTCAATCGCGATAATCGCGGAATCCACGCTTGGCGGGGGGTTGAAGGCACCCCGCGGAACGATGCGGATGATTTTTGGGGATCCATAGGCCTTAACGGAGATTGAAAGGAGCGATTCTTTTACCCCGAGTTTTGTCGAAGGGTTGATCTTTCCCATGATGCGTTCGGCAACCTCGCGCTGGATTATTAAAACCATTACCGATGGCCTGCGCGGTGATTCAAGGAAAAGCCGGATAAGCCGGCCGGTGAGATAGTAAGGGATGTTGCTAACTAGTTTATAGTTTTTAGTTGGTAGTTTGTAGTTAAGTATATCTCCTTCAATAATTTCAACATTCGGCGTTGTGGCAAATTTTTCCTCAAGGAGCGGAATCAAGTCGCGGTCTTTTTCTATGGCGATTACTTTTTTTGCGCGCTGCGCCAAAAGTTCTGTCAGCGAACCCTTGCCGGGACCGATTTCCAAAACAATGTCTTTTTTAGAAACTTGAGCAGCCCTGACCATGGCCATCAGGATATTTGTATTGCTCAAAAAATTCTGCCCCAAAAACTTTTTTGCGTGAAACATAGAATCATTATAAAAAACCCCGCCGCGCGCAGGGCTTCTACTAATTCTCAAGCGTATAATACAACGTTACGTCTTGTATCATGCCGCGAATAGTAATGGGCGCCCAGTTTATAACGTCTATGTGAACGTAAATTGGCGTGCCCCTTTTGATCACAATTCCCTGTGGCGCGAGGTTCATAATATTGTTCGTGGTGTTCGATCCTGAATATTGAACTGAACATGGCGGATTCCATTGTACTGCCGGACCCGCATATTTATAACGAAAGAGCTGCTCATCTTGATCGGCGCTTAACATGCGCGGGTTTAAACTCACCTCGATATCAACATAGAGCGCAATCTCAGACTGTTCCGCAATAAGTATGTGCAAGATCTTTACGGTGTGGTCCGGAATCCACACTCCTGCCTTGTGCCATGTGTGATGTGTTGATTCGCATCGTGATGCTTTCGAAACGGTATGTCCTACGCCCGCTTTTATCACCTTGGTATGCAAGGTGTCGCTTCGACGCGCCCACGTGTTTACGATGCGCCTCAGAATTTTCATTTTCCACTCCACCGCTTTCTATATTTTAGGATACAAGGATATGAGGAAAAAATCAATCATTCAACGTAAATATTTTTTTCTATCTCGTTTTCCCACGCGTCAGTGTATTCCAAAAGATGTTCGGGAATCTCTTTTAAAAAACGAGATGGCATGTTGCTCACGCAATCGCCAAAGAGCGTTCTTGTGGCCGCAAGGGTAAGATACAGATGTGTTTTGGCGCGGGTGATCGCAACATAGCACAATCTCCGCTCTTCTTCGATCTCATCGGGAGCAATCGCGAGCGTGTGGGGGAAAAGGCCCTCCTCGAGTCCTGCAACGAACACCGCTTCAAATTCCAGCCCCTTTGCCGAATGCATGGTCATCAAATTGACACGCCCCGCCCCGTTAGAGGCATCGCCTCTAACGGGGTCTTCAAAACGATCGTCGGCAGAAAAAAGTGAAACATGCTCTAAAAATTCCTCAAGCGTTTCTTTGGTTTTCGCAATACCCAAAAGTTCTTGGACATTTTGCCACCGCTCAAATCCTTTCTCGGTTCCGTCTTCAACATAACTACGATAGCCAATTTTTTGGATACAGGCGCGCAGAAACTCGTATGGCGTTGCATGCACGGCGGTCTCGCGAAGCGCGGCAAGCAGGTTTTCAATATGCTGTTTTTTATGCGCTTCGGCGCGGTTGAGATTTTGCGCGCTTGCCGCAATTTTCAGCGCCAGTACCTTGCCGATGCCGCGCGGCGGGACATTGAGAATTCGTTTTTTGTTTTGCATATCGAGGGGATTTTGTATACATCGGGCGTAGGCAAGAATATCTTTTACTTCTCTTCGTTCGTAAAACCGAAAGCCGCCGATGATGCGATACGGAATATGTGCTTTTAACATTGCTTCTTCCAGCGCCCGCGATTGCGCATTAGTGCGATAGAGCACCGCAATATCGCCAAGCGCTATGCCGCGCCGACGGAGCATTTTGATTTCGTTGCTCACCATTGCGGCCTCCGCGCGCTCGTTTTCAAACACGCAAACTTTTATTTTTTCCCCTTCCGTGCGTGCAGTCCAGAGATTTTTTGGCACGCGCAATTTATTATTCGCGATCACCGTATTTGCGGCCTCGAGAACAATGTGGGTGGAGCGATAATTTTCTTCAAGCGCAATGATGTTCGCATCGGGATAGTCGTTTTGAAACTGCAAAATATTGCGAAAATCAGCTCCTCGCCAGCTATAGATTGCCTGATCAATGTCTCCTACCACAAAAAGATTGCGATGCGCGCCGGCAAGGAGATTAACCAAAACATATTGAACGCGGTTGGTATCTTGATATTCATCAATATGAATATATCGCCAGCTGTTTTGATATAACGCTTGTGTAGTTTTATCCTGCAAAAGAAGGCGCGTCGGATAGAGTAATAAGTCGTCAAAATCGAGCAGTGACTGTTCCTTTTTTTTGTTCTCGTACGTATTCCACACTGACGATACGATTTCTTGAAAAAAGGAATCTATGCCGGGAGCCATTGCTTCGTCATAATTTCCCGTAGCAAACGCGTCGGCGGTGATAAGAAGATTTTTCATTCTTGAAACGAATCCGCGGACCCTTCCTGGATCAAATTGTTTCGGGTCTTTATTGTTTTCAACGACGGATTCTTTAATAATTTTCAGCGAATCATCTTCATCGAGGATGGTAAAATATTTGTTGAGCCCGAGCGCTTTGTGGTTTTCGCGAATCATGAGGAGCCCAAGGGCGTGGAATGTTCCAATGAAGGAGTTTGTAGTTTGTAGTTTGTAGTTTGTAGTAGAGGAAATGCGTTCGCGCATTTCTTCTGCCGCTTTGTTGGTAAACGTAACGGCAAGAATTTCTTGTGGCAAGACGCCGTGATGAGCAATCAGCTGCGCGACGCGCTCGGTAATAACACGCGTCTTCCCCGCCCCCGCCCCGGCCAATACCAGCACCGGTCCATCGATGGCTTCAACAGCCTCGCGCTGTTTTTCGTTGAGAATTGATTTCGCGGCCATGAGAACAATGTACTAAAGATAGCATGTGTTGGCTATCCACACCGCGCCATTGAATTTTGCCTACCTTCGTGGTACCATCTTTTTGATTGGTCGAAGTTGTTGCATGGGGCAAAAAATGGCTTGAAATAAGGATTTTTGCCCAATCGAGGTCGGTTTAGTATTAGCTTTTGGCTTATCTCTTACTCTGTTAAAACGCATTCGTTTGCGCCGCAAACGAAGCAGCAAAGATCTTTATATACAACTCTCATTATGGGAGTTACGGCGTTTTTATTTGTATTGAGCATACCGGCGCATGCGCATGCCGGATTTTTTTCTTTTCTCGAGCGTTTATTAGAAAACGCAAGCGCGTCGGAACCAGCGCTTCCCGTTGTGTCTAGTTCTGCCGTATTGAGCGCGTCGCTGTCCTTGGGACCGTTTGCGGGAGGCGTTGGCGGGGCATTGATACAAATGGTTGGTGATTCCTCGCTGTTACCGGTGATGGGTCCATTGGGCAGTATTGCGGATATCGAAACATATCACCTTGATCAAATTACTACCTATACGGTGCGTGATGGCGATACTATTTCAAAAATCGCCGAGATGTTTGGAGTCAGTGTCAATACGATTCGCTGGGCAAATGATCTCCGGCGCACGGACTTGGTGCGCGTGGGAGATGTGCTTGTTATTTTGCCGGTTAATGGCATCCAACACACCGTAAAAAAAGGAGAAACAGTAAGCAGTATTGCTAAAGAATATAAGGCAAGTGCGGAGGAGATCGCAGTATATAATGATTTGGACATGGACGATCTCCTTGGGATCGGTACCACAATTATTGTTCCGGATGCCGAGTTCCCGGCGCCGCCTTCTTTGCAGCCATCTTTTTCGCAGCGCTATGGAGTTGGTGGGCGGGATGTGGGAGGATATTTTGCGCGCCCTATTGCAGGGGGGCGAAAAACTCAGGGCATTCATGGATTTAACGGCGTAGATCTCGCAGATAATTGTAGCACGCCTGTTGTTGCGTCCGCCGCGGGCGATGTTTTGATTGCAAAAACGAGCGGGTGGAATGGCGGGTACGGAAAATACGTCGTGATTGCTCACCCCAATGGCACGCAGACGCTGTACGCGCATCTGGGGAGTATTACGGTGGGAGCGGGGTGGCACGTTGCACGCGGCCTTCAAATAGGAACTATCGGGTCAACCGGGCGCTCTACGGGGTGCCATGTCCACTTCGAAGTCCGCGGCGCCAAAAATCCGTTTTAGCATATGATCATTAATTCTCTTGTTTTTATAAGAAGCGCAGTACTGCGTTTCTTTCATATTCATACGGCGCTTTCTTCATATGCTTGTAAAATCGTATCAAAATGATACGATAAATATGTAAAATGATACGAAAATGAGCGAAATGAGTCAAAAAGAGAGGGAAATCATATTGATTGTTCTTGAAAAAGGGGCAATGCGCTCCTCGGCAATCTACGCGGAATTGATTAAAAAAGGAGCAAAAACATCGCTGATTACGGTAAAAAGAATGTTGTCTGAAATGCAATCACAAGGCGCTTTGACAATTTTGGGTCGAGGACGTGCGACAAACTATCTGGTTTCGGCGTTGGGAAGGACTTTTGCCGACATCAATAGCCATCAATATTGCGCGATTGAGCCGGATAAAAGATTCGGCACGAAAAGTTTTAATTTTGAACTTCTGCAAAACATTCCGTCAGAAATTTTTTCAGACGACGAATTAAAACAACTTGACATCGCTACGCAGGAATATTGGCAAAGAACAAAACACATTCCCGTTTCCATACAAAAAAAAGAGCTGGAAAGATTGGTCATTGAGCTTGCGTGGAAATCTTCAAAAATTGAAGGCAATACCTATACCCTTCTTGATACCGAAAGATTGATTTTAAAAAATGAGGAGCCTGTGGGGCACGATAAGAAGGAGGCCATCATGATTATTAACCACAAAAATGCTTTTAATTTTATTCACGAAAACCACGAATTTTTTAAAACCTTAAATCGGGCAAATTTAGAAAAATTACATTCAATTCTGGTAAAAGACATGAGCGTTGGCTTGGGACTACGCCAAAAACCCGTAGGCATCACCGGTTCCAAATATAAGCCGCTTGATAATTTTCATCAGATCTCCGAAGCGGTGGAAGAGCTTTCTGCGACAATTCTGAAAATGAAATCGCCGTACGCAAAATCACTGATGGCGCTCTTGGGAATTAGTTATATTCAGCCATTTGAAGACGGAAACAAAAGAACATCGCGGCTCATGGCAAACGCGCTGCTTTTGGCACATCGGTGCGCGCCGCTTTCGTATCGAAGCGTTGATGAAAATGAATACCGAGAGGCAACAATTGTTTTTTATGAAATAAATTCAATAACGCCGTTTAAAAAAATATTTATTGATCAATATGATTTCGCGGCAAGAAATTATACGACAAGATAGTTCGCAGCATCGCCACGCGATTGAATATGCGGTTTTTGTCTCCGGGGCCTCGGTGATGATGCTCGAGCTTTTGGGTTTTGGAATATTGGCCCCTTATTTTGGTAATTCTCTTCTGGTAAGTTCCAACCTTATCGGCTTGATTCTCATAAGTTTGGCGCTCGGATATCGCTGGGGCGGGAAATGGGGCGACGCGTGCGCAACGCCAAAAACGCTCGCCGTCTTTTTGTTTTGCGCGGCATCATGGATCGGATTTGTTTTTCCGTTTCGCGATGTGGTTAGCAGTACCGTGGGGTGGTTTATGCCACTTGCTTCGCTCGGCTCCTTTTTTACCATCATTATTTTATTTGTTCCCCTCGGGGTATTGGTGGGAATGGTTTTGCCCTATGCGATGAAATTGTATACTCCGGACATTGCTTCTTCCGGCCGCGCTAGCGGCCGCCTCTACGCGCTCTCGGCTACCGGAAGCATCGGAGGAACATTGATTGTAGGATTTGTTTTGCTTCCGTATCTTGGCGCGAATGCCGCACTTTTTGTTTCTGCGTGCTTGCTCGCATCGGCCGCTTATTTGGTAAATTACCAAGCGACCCAAAGAAGCTTTTTGAAAATCCAAAAGGATTCTTTGCGGTCGCTAGCAACTAAATTATTTGCGGTAGTTATTATTGCGCTTTGGGCGGTTTTATTTTTTGTTCTTTCTGTACCAGAATTTTTCTTTCATAAAGAGCAATTTTTTTCTGATGGCAAGTTTTTTATCAACAGAGCATCGTTGCGAAAACTTGCGGAAAAAACAAGCATCCATAGCCGCATTCAAGTATATGAAAGCATTGAGGATAGTACGCAAAAGCCGGTGCGCATTATGATGGTCAATGGCGAGATACACTCTGCAAGCTATCTTGATAGCAATCAGTTGGTTTTTAACTACGCTCAGTTTAATCGTTTAGGCGGGCATTTTAATCCCGCCGCAAAGCGCGCGCTATTGATCGGCGGCGGGGCGTACTCGTACGCAAATTATTTTTTGACCGATACGCCACTCTATGATATTGAAAAAATTTGGAAGCTCGAAAATAAATTGTACTACAATAATAAAACAATTTCACTGCCGGTGTTGATGACTGATGACGCGCGTCGCCGCGCGCACGAGCGGGAATTGGTCTATCAGTCATCCGATCCTCCGGATGGCCGGGCGATTGAGGGTGCGCGGAATCATCTGGAGGCAGATAATCAAGAGACTGCGCCGCGCGTCGTGGTGCGTCGAGCAGATATTTTAGATACCGGTTTTTCGGACCCGAAAGGATATGTTCATATCCACGAAACGAAAGATGATGGCGCGCCTGGGCGTATCATAAGTCCCGATATTTATTTGCACGAATCCCCTCATTATCCGCGCTCCATCATTGGAAAGAGCGCTCTTATCGGCGGCGAAAACACCAACGTTGAAGTTTCCCTCGATCGCGCGCCTCGAGAAGGAGAGGTGCTTTACCCCATGCTTCACCGTGATAACGAAAATGGCCGCTTTGACGAATTTTTGGTTGACGGCTATGAGCAAATTGAAGGATTGGATGTCGTAGAGATTGATCCGCGCACCACCGAGCTTGCGGCAGAATACTTTCATCTCAACCTCAATGATCCGCGATTGCGCATTTTTCATGAAGACGGCAGAACATTCATTAATCGCACCGATGAGAAGTACGATATTATTTACCTTGATGCGTTTCGAAGTTTCTACGGCGTGCCGTGGCAGCTGACTACCATTGAGGCAACGCGCAAAATTTATTCGATGCTCAACAAAAACGGTGTTGTGGTAGCAAACGTTCCAGCGGCGCTTCGCGGCCGATTCGGAAAGTTTTTTCAAGCGGAGCTCGCAACTTATAAAGCGGTATTCCCGGAGGTTCGCGCATACGCTGTCTTTTCTCCCGACAAAGAAGAGCAAGTTCAAAATATTATCATGATTGCGTTTCAATCAAACGACAATATTCGCGAAACGCCCAACGACGATCCGCAAATGAACGAACAGCTTGCCCATGAATGGAAAGGGGCGCCGGATCCCGACGTCTCTGTTCTTACTGATGATTTTGCTCCTACCGACTACTACACCAATAAATTTGCCAACTTGCATAGTTTTTAATTCGTTTCTTGTGTTGCAATCACTGCGGCGATGAATATTAAAATTGCGCTGAGACCAACGATGATGGACGACATCGTAAAATTTGGGATGAGAACGTAGCTGGTTGTAAATACGCCGGCAATGCTGCCGACGGTAGCAAGAGCATAAAGATTGCCGTGAACGCGAGCGACCGTGTCGAGGCTGGAAAGCGAGCAGCGAATGGCGTAAGTAATGACGGAGCTTAAACCAAGAATGGGAAGCAAAAAAAGCATAAGAGACGAAAGGAGCGCAGAGGTACTGTACGAACCAACAAAAGAAACAATGACAGGTACAACTGCGCGCGCAGGAAGCATCGCAAGGAAGAACAGCCCCGCGCCAAATACCAAGGATGCAAGGATGTTTTTGTTTTGTGTTCGATCAGCAATGATGCCGCCGGTAAAGTACCCTATGACGCCCCCCAAGAGCGTTACGCTAATCACACTCGCCCACACGGGCATGGTGGCGCCAACGGATGGAAGCAAAATCCGAAACCCAATAATCTCGAGTGTCAAAATCGCAAACCCCGCAACAAAAACAGTGCATTTTGTGAGGAGAGAATTGCTCATATGCTTACGGTACCATAGCGCCGCGATTGTTTCTATGGTATATTTTAAAAAATGCAGGCAATAATCCCCAAAGAAATACGGGCGGCGATTGCAATTTTGCAATCCGCCGATTTTGAGGCGTACTTAGTCGGCGGCTGTGTGCGCGATTTAGTTATGAGCGAAATACGTGGACAACCGGTACGGCCAAAGGATTGGGATATCACTACCAACGCTCGCCCTGAGCAGATTCAAGAACTTTTTCCGGACAGTTTCTACGAAAACAAATTTGGCACCGTTGGCGTCGCGACCAAATCGGACGATCCGACGCTTCAGACGATCGAAATTACTCCCTTCCGGATCGAGGGGAAATATTCCGATAAGCGCCATCCCGACGAAGTGCGTTTTACCGACAAGCTCGATGACGACCTTGCGCGCCGCGATTTTACAATCAATGCGATGGCAATGAACGCTCGAACGGATACAACAACAGAACTCATAGATCCATTCGGCGGCCAAAAAGATCTCAAAGCAAAACTCGTTCGGGCCGTCGGCGATCCCCGCGAACGCTTTACGGAAGATGCATTGCGCATTATCCGCGCGGTGCGGCTTGCCGCAGAATTGGATTTCCCCATCGAAGAACATACTGCGCGAGCTCTTCGCGAGTTTGCCCCACTTCTTGCGCATATTGCCGAGGAGCGCATTCGCGATGAGTTTTCGAAAATTATGATGACCGACCAACCATCGCGAGGACTTACGATGCTGCGCGAATACGGAATCTTAAAAATATTTTTGCCGGAAATTGAAGAAGGACATGGTGTGGGTCAAAATAAACACCATATCTATACGGTGTGGGAACATAATTTGCGCGCGGGAGATTACGCTGCGCACGAGCATTGGCCGCTCGCGGTGCGCCTCGGAGCGCTGTTTCATGACATTGGCAAACCGCGCAGCAAATACGGCGATGGGCCGGATTCGACATTTTATAATCATGAGATCATAGGTGCTAGAATGACCAAAAGAGTTACGGAACGCTTGCGCTATCCCGCGCACGTTGCCGAAAAGGTAACCAAGCTGGTTCGTTACCATCTTTTTTATTACAATGTAGATGAGGTTTCGGAATCCTCGGTCCGCCGTCTTATTGCTAAAGTAGGCATCGAGGACATGGAGGATCTTATTCGCGTTCGCATGTGCGATCGCATTGGTTCCGGGGTACCGAAAGCGGAGCCCTATAAGTTGCGGCACTTTCGGTTCTTGGTTGAGAAACTTCAGCGCGATCCGGTGTCGGTCCGGATGCTCAAAATCAACGGCGATCGTATCAAGGAACTTACCGGATTACCGCAAAGTCTCAACGTTGGATGGATTTTACATGCACTGTTGGAAGAAGTTATTGAAGATCCGTCCAAAAACAATCCAGAGTATTTAGAGGGGCGAGCGCACGAACTTTCCCAGCTTCCGGAACAAGAGTTGCGCGCGCTTGCTGAAGCAGGCAAGAGCAAAAAAATCGGCCTTGAGGAGGAAGAAATCGCGAAGATTAAAAAAAAGCATTGGGTTAAATAATAAACAAAATAATATTATGAAAGAATCTGCCCCGAGCAGCAAAAACGAATATTTTTTAGATTTGGATATGCAAGTATCTACGAAAGAAGTTACAATCCTGGATGGCACAACGATATTGACTATATATGGAACGCATGGAGAAAAGACAGCCGAAATTACCCATGCGCCAAACGGCAATCCCACAAAAGTCGTTCTTTTTTCTCGCGATAGTCGTGACAGAATATTTACCGACCCAAAAATACTTGCTGAAGTTGATCAACAGGTGCGCGGGTTGCTTGGCGAGGTGGTTACCGAAGAGCGTGGCGAGAAGCCCACTGGCGCGGTGCAAGAGGGCTCCCGAGTGTATTCTGCCGAGGAATTGAAAGAAAAGATGCTCAATCAGGAACTTCAGACGCGGCAATTCTTGGAGTCGCTCAAAAATCCGAGAGAAAATCCAAAAGGGCATTAAAATGATTGTTGTGTCTGGGTATAGTATAGCGGTAGTACGCACGTTTATCCCGTTAGAGATTGGCGGAATGTCGTATAGTGGTATTATGCACGCTTCGGGTGCGTGAGACCCGAGTTCGATTCTCGGCATTCCGACAAAATAAACAAAAACAGCTTTTCTAGAACAATCTCTAACGGGACAAGGGTGCGTGAGACCCGAGTTCGATTCTCGGCACTCCGAAAAATTTAACTTTATTACTTACTCAAAATCAACCCGCTGCCCCGCGGCGATGTTGTGCTCGGCGGAAAAGCCGGCTTGTGTTTCAAGCGCGTAGGCAATGGGCGCAGGGGGAGCATATTGAACAGCGGCTTCCTCTGGATTTATCGGAGGAGCATTTTCTACAATGCCAATAATATGGCGATTTTCGTCGATCCAAATAATATCAATAGGAAAACGCATATTGGGCATCCAGAAATTATAAAATCCCGGGACATCAAATACAAAAAGCATCCCCGCGTTTTCCGCAAGCGCCGCTCTTCCCGAAAGGCCCTGTGCGCGCTTGATGTCGGTATCGGCAATTTCTACACTCAAAACATTGTTACCGATTCGTACGCGCGTTGTTTTTGCGTCTTGCTCAATCAGCGACGCGTCAATATCTTGTTTTTGGTACAGCTGCGTCTGCCGCTGCACAAACAGAGTCGCGCCAGCTACTACGAGCACAACAACAAGTAATCGCACAAAAAATCCCATATTGATTAGTATA
>DATDWI010000001.1:0-3132 GCA_036517415.1 Minisyncoccota bacterium | reverse complement strand
TGATTGGAGAGCCCGCCGATTCTGTTTAATTGTTCTTCGGTTGAAAGGCGCTGAAAACCGGCGACATCGTACGCGGCGCGCTGTTGCTGGGTAAATTCTGTCCGGACGATTTCCTCGCTTTGGTCGGCCGCATCGGTAAGTTTTGCGGCGCGAAGTTTTTCAACATAGTCCGATTGCTCTTTTTGGTCCATCGTGCGGAGCGCCCGTTCTTTGCCCGCGCGCGACATTTTTGCAAAGTACTCCATGCTCTGTTCGTGTGCGTCAGGATCGCCCGACATTTTAATGCTCTGCCACTTTGCGGCTTCCAATTCTCCTGCTCGTCCCTCTCCTTCAAACCCGCGGCTGATGCGAAACGCCAACGCCTTTTGATCCTCCGGAAGCAATGCCATCAATGCATCACGCTTTTCTTTTGGCAATTTTCGCAACAGCGCCATTTTTTGGGCGTAGCTCAAATTGGGAAATGTTTTTGCAATTTGAGCGTTGGATTGGCGTGAGAGAAATTCCGCAGTTTGTTCTGCCGATTTCGGACGTGTCCCTAACGTTGCGCCGCGTTGAAGTAGCGCATCCATCCTACGCGCGGCACCCGCGCCAAATCCTCCCGGAAGCCATTTTGGAAGATAGCGTCGTTCCTGCAAGCGGTCTTTCAGGCGCTGTACGGTTTCGCTTTCAGCAATACGCTGCATTGGCCAGCGTACGGGCGCCGCTGCTAAACTCCCAAGCGCCCCTGTTACATATTTCCTCCCCGCCTTCGCCCATCCGATAACTGCGCCTGATCCTGCAAGGCTCATTGTCTTTGCCATAAGGAGCGAGACGATGAGGAATACGCAGGCAATGGCATAACCGACAAGTAAATTAACGTTATCTATAAAATTAATGTTGGGCGGGACGGTTCCCAATCCGCTCGGCGCCAGCTTAACGGTTGTGCTTGCAACAATTTTATTTATCTCAATAATCATTTTGATAGAAACGTAGAGCAAAAATGTATATGCCGGAAAGAAAAAACTATATTGTAGGAGCGTATCCCACCATTTATTAAAATATTTTTGTGTATCCGGCAAAATGTAGAGCACAAATGCTATAGGGGCTACCGCTAAAAGGAGCATAAGCATTGCAAGACGAACAAACATCATAATTCCCGAAACAAAAAATACAAACACCAAAACCACCATCAAAATAGCGTTTCCGATAACAACTGTTGCATAGGTGCTCAGATTGCCGAAATTTTCTCTAGTAGACGAAAGCCCCGGCTTAAACATTTCTGTAACCGAAAGGTGCTGCATAATTACATCGGATACCTTAAAATCCTTATCAATAGCAGTCAGGAACTGAATACCGAGCACATTACTAAAATCAATTACCACCGATCCAATCGCCAAACTGAAATTAATCAAAATTGCCATCAAGACCAACCGTACAATAAGTTGTTTCGCGGTGTATCCTTGAATGCGAAGTATTGTACCGATGGAAATAATCAGCAAAATAATGATGAAAAAGATATTTGTAGCGTCGCGCGCAACCTCCCACCCTTTTTCTATAACCGGAAGTTTGTCGGAGAAACTCGTGCTTATAGTAAGCGAATAGGTAAAAATGCTCTGGGCAATCCAAAGCAATTTGCTCACTAACCACAAAAAAGACCACAGAAGGTCTCGCACAATACCATCCGGGAAAACATTCAAAGCCACGGCTGTTTTTATAGGGGTCGCAAATAAAAACAAGAGCGCGGGCGCGAGATACGGCGCCGTGCGCCATTTTTTATTTAATTGAAGTCCGACTTCAATAGGTTGCCTATGGAAGTCGGACTTCCATAGATCAGGATGTTTTACCGACAAACGAGATGGTGAAGTTTTTTTTTGCATGGCTTACGCGCATGTTATATTATTCCGCACGCCCGCTGATTCCTTTTTGCCTGCTCGATTTCCAATCGTATTTGTTTTAGTTCTCCTGCTGACTGCTCAATTGTTCCTTGGAACGGCGCCATTGCAAATTCAAGCTCCGCAATTGCTCCTCCTAGGCGCTGCCGCGCTTCTCTGAGTCGCGCCTCGGTGTCGTTGGGATTGGGAAGATTTGTGAAAGCATTTCGAAGTGTTTGGGATATTTGATCGCTCGGGAGCACGCCGGGATTTTTGATAATCTTTACGAGAAACTGCGCATCGGCAAGTTTTTCGGCGAGGCGTACTGAATGTGATCCGCCGACCGCAAATGTGCCCACTGTGTTTCCGATACCAACTTCTTTCCCAAGCTCACGCTCGCGCTCGTTGACATCCAGAAGATCAAACTCGGCGTTGATGGCTATATCACGCTGATCATTATTGTCTCTGTCGGGGATCTCGCAAAGATTTCTGTTTGCGACTATTTTTTCCAGCTCCGCTTTTAGTTCTGCGTTTGCATTCAGGCTTTGTTCTTTATTTTTCCAGATTGTATGAACAGAAGAGAGCATAATTTGCGCTTTGGCGATAACTCGTTCCGACTCCTCGGTTGCAGTACTGCGATCCTCCGTGTCAATATCTTCTCGTGCGCGTTGCAGCACGCCAGGATTTCGTACTTGAAAACCGCGCGATCGCGTGCCCCCGACAATACCCTGCAAAGCCCCGATAATCTCCTGTATTTCGTCTACACTCGCAAGAACTTGTCGAGCAGAATCAAGCGTTCCCGCAATATCTTTTTCGACACTCGATCCCGGGCGTAAGATTTTACATTTTGCGAGTCTGAGTGTACCGAGAATACTATTCCCTTGCGACGGCTCTGGCGGTCCTACAAAGTCCGGGCTGTCTTCTGCCTTCGGCTCCGGCGGCCCGACGAAATTCGGATCAGTTTCCGGTGGGCAATCTTTTGTTCCTAAAAATCCCCCCGCAGCGCGCGCTTCATCCAGTGCCGCTTGCTCCGCGCGGTTTGCGCGCTCGGTGAGGTCTTGCCGAAGAATGTTATATGCAGTAAATGGGTTATGCGCCGGATTGTTGGTGAGGGATTGAAATCCCAGCCACCCTCCTTTGGAGAAGTCGTTGAGGAATGCTTTTGTGTCGCAATCGCCGCTTTCGCAGCCCTGGTAACTTTTTACATCATCTTTGAATGTTGTGCGGAGTCGATTAAATACTGATTCGTTTCCATACGGATTTGTGTTAAACGATTGCCGCA